>JBOHZI010000024.1:0-15329 GCA_050738295.1 Gammaproteobacteria bacterium | reverse complement strand
GGTTGAAGGTGTTCTTGAGTTCCCCGCCGAACGCGAGCACCGACGCCGCGTCGGCGAAACCGACAGGCAGGCGCAGCGGCGCTGGCGCATAACCACGGGCCCGGCGCAAAACGGTCGGCGCACCGTGGACGCAGCGAACCACCGAATCGTCCACGCGGTTGACGATCGCGCGGTCGTGCAGCAAAAACGCATCGGCAATCCCGACCAACCGTTCGCGCGCCTCGTCGTTACCGATGCACTGTGGCTCCTCGGAACGGTTGCCGCTGGTGAGCACGATCGGTACATCGAGGTCCGCCATCAGCAGATGATGCAGCGGCGTATAGGGCAACATGAAGCCGTAATGCTCGAGCTTTGGCGCGACTTCTTCAGCCAGCCGTTCGCGGCCGTTAACTTCGAGCAGGACGATGGGTGCGGCAGTGCCGCGTAGCAGACCGGCTTCCACCTCGTCCACCCGACAATAGC
The DNA here is from genome assembly GCA_050738295.1 of Gammaproteobacteria bacterium. Classification (GTDB taxonomy): domain Bacteria; phylum Pseudomonadota; class Gammaproteobacteria; order JAKDMP01; family JAKDMP01; genus JBAUSV01. Next base: position 14,867 of record JBOHZI010000024.1, on the reverse strand, counting down.
GGGCGATCATCGCTTCGTCACGCGCCATCAGCGCGAAGGGTTTGTCGTAGCGGTGCTTGCGCCGACGCAGCTCAGTGACCGCCTCGGCGTTGGTCGCATCGCAGGCCAAGTGAATCCCGCCGAGTCCCTTGATCGCCACGATCCGTCCCTCGCGCAACAGCCGCTGAGTAACTTCAATGGGATCGTCGCCTTCTCGAGTCCCGCTCTCTTCCAGCCACAACCGTGGCCCACACTCGGCGCAGGCATTAGGCTGCGCATGGAAACGCCTGTCCGCCGGATCCTCATACTCGGCCTTGCACGCCGCACACATCGGAAATACCTTCATGCTGGTGTAAGCGCGGTCGTAAGGAATGCGTTCAACGATACTGAGCCGTGGGCCGCAATGTGTGCAGTTGGTGAAAGCGTAACGGTGACGACGGTCGCCGGAATCGAATACTTCAGTCAAGCAGGCATCGCAAGTAGCGGCATCCGCGACAATCCCGGTATGAACTTCACCTCCCATGCTGGCAACGATACAAAAATCGGCAGCGGGCGACTCGCCTTCAAGCGGCACCGACTCGACTGCATCGATCCGGGACAGCGGCGGCGCCTCGTCACGTAAACGGCGAAGAAATCGAGCGCGAGCCGAGGCTGCACCCCAAGCCTGGATGAGTACGCCTTCCGAATCGTTACAGACGTTTCCGATCAATTCACACTCGTGCGCCAGCCTCCACACGGTAGGCCGAAAACCCACGCCCTGCACGAGACCACGCACGCGGATCGTTTCGCCGCTAGAGGGTTCCTCCCGACCGCCGGTCTGGGCGCCCCGAACGTTTTCAGCAACGGTAGCCACTGGCGAGTCCTCGCGGTACGAATGCCCGGATCACATCGAGCGTATTCGCATATAGCGTTTCAAGTCGCCTATGCCCGTTACGAGTATGAGCGGAGACATCACCACTGCTGTCAGCACCAGCAAGACAACGCCGCCGATCTTCCAGAGAATACTCATATCATTCCTCCTGGAGCCGCTTCGCTCCACAGTTGCTTACGGGAAGCCTTTTCGTTCCGACAGACACTGCCGACATCGCGAGTCAACTCCTCGGCCATGGATCGTATTTCGCTAACGGCCTGCTCAACGGCGGTGGCGACCGCTGTGCTCAGACCCATGTACCCTTCTTCGCCGCCCAGGGTTTCCGGTTCGCAAACCACCAGCAGCACCCGTGGACGCTTTTCGCCCAGCGTGGCTACAAAGCGCAGCACCTTGACCGGATCCATGGCGTGCGGGGCGATCAGGTGCTCGCCCGATTCCACCACACCGACCTGCGCTGCGTCGATTTCCGGCTCAACCACGCTGACGGTGCCCGGGACGGCGCCGCGTTGCATGGCGTCCACGAGGACGGCCGCGTCGTAGCCTTCCATCAGCGCATAGCTCAAATCCATGCCGCGGATGCCGAAGTCCACCACGTCCACACCGTCGGGCAGCGGCGTTCGCGACAGTTGCTGCGCGACCTCGCAGCCGAAGCCATCGTCGCCCATGAAGATATTGCCGATGCCGGCGACAAGCACACGTTTCATGTCCCCGCCTCCCGCTGCTGCTCGGTTTCTTGCAGGGGTTCAATCTCCTCCGGCGAAAAGAAGAAACGGTGGCCAGGCATGCGCTCCAGACCCCACTCGCGACCGGGATCGTCGTCCATACACACGGCGACGTGCACCCGATCGTCGTAGTCGCGCTCGATTGATTCGATTACCGCGACCTTGCCGGCGAGCGCGATGTCCATCACGTCGCCACCCGCTTTGGGGTTCACGCGCACCCGGTCGCCGACCTTAAGTTCGGTCGAGCCGCTGCGGTAAAACGCCAACCGTGGCGTGGCTACCTCGGGTCCTCGTCCCCCGGTCCCCGGTCCCGGCTTATTCGATTCGTCAGTTGCCTGCGGCAGCAACGCGGAGGGTTCCGGTACCAGCCGTGGCCGACGCAACACCCCGTGCAGACGCATGAAATCGTCGCCGGTCAGCGCTTCGGTGCGTGCCAGCAGTTCAGCTCCACGTGGATCGGTCGTCGCCATCTCGCGCTTCTCCGCATCGGTCATGGCCAGGACTTCGAGTGAAAGCAACTCGTCGACCTCGGTAGCGTCGTAAAAGTTGCCCTGACTCTCCGATGCTACTTCCGGGTAGTCGTTCAGCGTGATCGGCGAGGACAGTACCCGGTCACGCGAGTCGGGTTCGCCGGCCATGGTCGGCCAGGTGCCTTCGTTGACGCAGGCGGCTGCAACATCCTTGTACGCTACCGGCGGATCGGCCAAAGACACAAATGCGCCGCCCTCGGTGCCGAACAGGGTGTGGGTCGAGGCGAACGAGTACAGGCTGGCCTGGTCGCGATTGACTATGCTGTCCGGGTCCATCGCTGTGTGATTTTCGATGTGCACACTGAGCCGGTAGAGTTTTTCCGTGACCACCTCGATACCGAATCGCACCTGGCCGCAGATGCCCATGCCACGATGCACCAGCACGCCCTCGATACGACCGTCTGCACCTTTGATCGGCTCGAGTTCGCGTCGGGCTTTGAAATCAAAACCCTGCATGAGTCCGTCATCCAACCACTCGCGCAACGAGCCGTCAGCAACCTTCACCTCGCGTTCCACCGCCTCCTGCCAATCGTAATAGGGTTTACCGTTGACAGTGAGTTCGGGCACACGCTCGAACGTCGGTTCGTGATCCTCCGACCAGTTCACCAGTGGTTGAGTCAGCTTGCCGACTTCGCGCGCAGTGGGCTGCAGGAAACGCAGACGAATATCGATCCGTGTGTCGGGGTTGCCTTCCAGCAGGCATTCGGTGTGCATGTGACAGGGGTCGCTGCCGCCGGTGGCCTCAAAGTAGCTGCGCGGGTAGATGCCGCCGAAGGTCCAGCGTTGCCGGTTCTTGCGCGAACTCGGTCGATACGGATACAGGATATAGCCCTCGTAAAGCACCGCCTCGACGATCGGCATGATGGGATCGAAGTTCATGATGCCGCCCGCTTGGTTTCGGGCAACAGGCTGGTCAACACCTCGTCGAAACCGGTGTATCCGTGTTGCCGTTTGTACTCGTACAGAGCCTCGAATACCTGCCGGTTGACACACAGCCAAGTCTGGTTGGGATAGTAGATTTCCATCATGCCCTGCCACACCGCGACCGGCAGGCTGAACCGGGCTTCCTTGCTCCAGGAGACCAGATCCATGGCTAACGCACCCTCCGCGTCACGGTAGAACACGCTCCCGGAAAACAGCAGCAACAACGGCACGAAACCGAACTCCAGTCCGTGAAAATACTTGGTTGCCGCCACATTGAAATCGAAACTGCAAGGAATCGGCAGCTCGACCGTGCATGCTTCTTCGAATGACGGCACGGTCACGTTGGCGTGCGTCCACAGCATGCTGTGCAGCGTCCGACCCCAACGTTCTGGAGTTCCGAACAGGTCGGTAAGGCGCTCCTGTTCGCCGGGCTTGTACAGGCGATTTGTGGTTTCTATGCGGACCTGACATTGCAGCGCAACGTTCTTAATCGGTACCGGCGGTTCACCGCCCGTCGTCGCCTGAGTGACAGCGAGTCGCAAGTTCAGCGTCGGCGCGGCGGCATGCTGTGCCGGTTCGGCGTTAACGACTTCGAAGTTCAGATCAGGCATGGAGCGGTTCCGTTTCTTCATCCAGCGCACGGAAAAACGTCTGGATCGTCTCGTGCACATCGTCGCCGCCGGAGATTCCGTGCCAGTGCTTGCGAATCTGGCCCACGAGTTCGTAGCAACGATCGATGGGGACGCGGTAATATTCACGTGCGCCCTGCACCCGGTTGACCAACAAGGCCTCGACGTCGTCTTCCAGATCCCGGAGTATCGGATTGGCTTCGGCCAACGCCTCCCATGCCTTCATATCCAGCGTGGACTCGGTGGCGCCCGCAGGCCCCGGGTACATACTTAATATTCGGCCTCGTGGAGAGCTGCTGAAAAAAAACGCCATGTTGATCGGGATTCGAAATGCATCCCATTCGGCGTCGCTCAACTCGAAGTCGTCAAGCCGCGTTACCGTACGCGGGATACGCCGGTAATGCTTGGCTTCGCGACTATCGAACAGTAGCGCGCAGGCCTGGCAGGCACACAGCAGGCGACGGTTTTCAGGCTCGATTAGATGTGCATGCTCGTGTCCGATTTCGGCATGACACAATTCACAATGCTCGACGGACTCTCGCTGCGGCCCCACAAAGTCGCGCAAGGTAGCCACCCAGTTTGCCGCTTGTCGGTTGCCTAGACTCTCCATGTCCATACTGTTTACATCCGTTCCAATACCCGTCAGCCGCCGGCACCGACGCGCGCAACAGCAGACAGCGGCACATAGGCTTCGCGTGCGCCGCCAGTGGTCTCCAGTCCCTCGATGACCAACTCCGTCGCATCGGGCGCCAGTTCCCACACTGTTTCTTCGATCTCACGCCGCAACTCCGCAGACGATGGCCGCCGATTCTTTTGCCCCTCCGCAGTAACTCGAATACGCACGATTCCGTCATCCGCGCCGACGAATTCGGCCCGCACGCCCTTGACGCCCAGATGCGGGCGCAGGCATTCCACCGCGTGATGCGCACGCGTCGTAAGATCCTGTGGGTGCAAATCATGCAACAGCAACAGGCCCCGCACGCGTGGATTGGCGGCGAACTTGGCGGGCAGCGTGTCGGCAGGCTGATCGCCCGCTTCCTCAACGATGCCTAGCAAATCGGACAGACCCAGCGCGTGCAGATCGAGCACGACCTGCACCAACTCCCGGGCCGCCGCTTTCGCCGTCGGATCGCTTAACGCATCGAGAGCAGTCAACAGGCCCTGCAGACGCTGTATTTCGTCATCCAGGGCCGGGCGATGATCCGCACTCACAATTCGTCGTCCTTGCCCTCATTTGTATCCGGGGCACCAAAGCCGCCATTGCTCGGGGCATGCGTGGTCTTGAGCACTTTACCGTTGCCAAGGTACATATGCACGCCGCAGGGCAGGCACGGATCGAAGCTGCGCACGGCGCGCATGATGTCGATGCCCTTGAACTTGTCGGGACCGTTCTCCTCGAAGATCGGTGTGTTCTGCACCGCATCCTCGTAGGGTCCGGGCGTGCCGAACTTGTCGCGCGGGTTGGCGTTCCACGGGGTCGGCGGATATGGATGGTAGTTCGCAATCTTGCCGTCCTTGATCACCATGTGGTGCGAAAGCACCCCGCGCACCGCTTCGTGGAAACCGACACCGATGCCTTCCTTCGGCACCTTGAACTCGGTGAAGGTCTTGGTGTGACCGGCCTGCAGTTCTTCCAAAGCCTTCTGCACGAAGTGCAGCGCGCAGCCGGCCGCGTAGACCTGGAAGTAGGTACGGGCGCGATCACGTTCGATGGCGTTGCTCCACTTGGGCACCTTCCACTCGAACTCGACCTCCGGTTTGAGCGCTGTTTCGGGCAGATACATTTTGATGCTATTGCCGGTGGCCTTGACATAGCCGATATCCACCAGGCCCGCGAGCGCGGTGGACCACAGCCGGGCCAGCGCGCCACCGCCGGTATCCAGCGCCAGGTGATCGCCGGTGCGCTTGTCGAGCCAGCGCGGCGACATGACCCAGGAATACTTACCGCCGTCCTTGAAGTTGCGTTTCTGCGGACGCGGTACCGTGGTCTGGTTCCAGGGATGATTGATGTCCACGTCGTTGCCGAGCGGATCCTTCTCCACCATTTTCGGGCGCTTGTCCCAATCTTCGTAATAGGAACTGCCGAGCAGGATGCGCATCTGCAGGTTGATCTCGACCAGATCGGTGGTCACCAACTCGCCATCGACTATCACGCCCGGGGTCACGAACATCTTGCGGCCCCACTCGGTCATGTGTTTGTAGTCGTAGTCGCAGTGATCCGGATCCTGGAACGAACCCCAGCAGCCGAGTAGAATGCGCCGACGACCGACTTCCTCGTAACCCGGCAGGGCCTCGTAGAAGAAGTCGAAGATGTCGTTATGCAACGGCAGACAGCGCTTCATGAACTCGCAGTACTTCATCAACCGCGTCAGGTAGTCGGTGAACAACTGCACCGTGGGCACCGTGCCGACGCCGCCCGGATAGAGCGTGGAAGGATGCACGTGGCGGCCTTCCATCAGGATGATCATCTCGCGGGTGTAGCGCGAGACATCCAGCGTCTCGCGGTAGAAGTCGCCCTCAAAAGGATTAAGCGCCGTCATGATGTCGGCGATGGTCTTGTAGCCGTGTTTGTCGGCGTTCGGCGCCGGCGTGCGCTGGGCCTGCTCCCACACACCGGGATTGGTCTCCTGCACCATCTTGGCGCAGAAATCCACCATCAGCAGGTTGTCCTGAAAGATATTGTGATCGAACATGTACTCGGCCGCTTCACCGAGATTGATGATCCACTCGGCGATCGGCGGCGGCTTGATGCCATAAGCCATGTTCTGGGCGTAGATCGAACATACAGCGTGGTTATCGCCGCAGATGCCGCAGATGCGGCTGGTAATGAAATGAGAGTCGCGCGGATCCTTGCCCTTCATGAACACGGAATACCCGCGGAAAATGGACGAAGTGCTCCAGCACTTGGCAACTTCGCGTTTTTCGAAGTCGATCTTGGTGTAAATCCCGAGACTGCCGACGATCCGTGTAATCGGATCCCAGTTCATGTCGATCAGCTTACCGTGCGCTTTCTCGGCCTTGCCGCCGGTTTGTTCGGCGACGTCGCGTTCCGTAGTGGCCATGATGTACTCCTCTTGACTCTTTGCGTCACAAACCTCGGCGGATCAGTGGCGTATCTCGGCGGGTGGATTGGTGGTGAGTTTAGGCCCGTTATGGCGCCAGCTCGGTTCCTTGTTCAGGGTGTCGTTGGTGAAGCCACGCAGCCACTTGACCAGCTTGCCGTAGGGCTTAACCAGGTTCGACGACAACACGCCACCTGGCGGTTCGTCCATGAACGGCATGAACTTGTCCGGGAAACCCGGCATGGTGCAGCCGATGCAGATGCCGCCCACATTGGGACAGCCGCCGACTCCGTCCATCCAGCCGCGCTTGGGCACGTTGCACTGCACCACTGGCCCCCAGCACCCGAGCTTCACCAGGCACTGCGGCTGGCCGTATTCCTTGGCGAAAATGCCCTGCTCGTAAAAACCGGCGCGGTCGCAGCCTTCGTGTACCGTTTTGCCGAACAGCCAGGTCGGTCGCCCCGCCTCGTCCAGCGGAATCATCGGCGCCACGCCGGCCAGTTGGCGTAACAGATAAAGCAACGTCTCCATGAAGTTGTCCGGCTGTACCGGGCAACCCGGGACGTTGACCACCGGCAGCCCGGCCTTGGACTTCCAGTCCCAGCCCAGGTAGTCGTTGACGCCCATGCAGCCCGTCGGATTGCCCTGCATGGCGTGGATGCCGCCATAGGTCGCACAGGTGCCGCAAGCGACCACGCCCAGCGCCTGCGGCGCCAGCCGGTCGAGCCATTCGGGAATGGTGATCGGATTGCCCGTGCCGGGGTCGTTGCCCATGTAGGCCCAGTAGCCCTCGCCGCTCAGGTTTTCATTGGGCACCGAACCTTCCATCACCAGGACGAATGGAATCTCGCCGCGTTCGGCCTGATGCCAGTAGCTCATCAATTCGTCGCCGACCTCGTAGGCAAGATCGGGGTTGTGCAGATGCACCTTGGGCAGGCCCGGGATCGCACCCAGGACTACGTCCTCGATGCTGGGCAGGGTTGCTGCGGTGATCGAAATCGAATCGCCGTCGCAACTCATGCCGTCGTTGATCCAGATGATGTGGACTTCTTCCAGGTCGGGTTTGCGTTGGGTCTTGCGTCCGTAGGGAACGCTGCTCGCTTCAGCCATGTCTGCTTCCTCCAACGTGGTTGTCAGACTTGCCGGGCCAGACTGACAACAGGTGGTTCCGGCCGGGGCGCCCCGACCGCGCTTGATCTATGTCAATTGTGTGGAGTGCCAGCAATGGTGTCTAGGCGTGGGAATACCCGGGTAGTACTACCTATACGTTGCGTTTTCGCCTGAGAACCGGCCTCTACAGATGCAGCTCGTGAATTCCGCACAGTACGGCCATGGTGATGAGTTCGGCAATCGATTCGGCCTGCATCTTGAGCATGACATGCTCACGATGGTGCTCCACGGTGCGCGGGCTGATCTTGAGTCGGTGGGCAATCTCCTTGTTCGGCAGATCCGATACCACCAGCGCAAAAACCTCCTGTTCGCGTGGGGTCAGATTCACGAATCGTTGCTTTACGACTGTCTTTTCACCCGCCAGGGCGCGGTCGGTGGCATCCTTCTCCAGTGCCGACCGTACACTGTCTAGCAACACCTGTTCGCTGAAAGGCTTTTCCAGAAAGTCCACGGCTCCGCCCTTGAGCGCGGCGACCGCGGTGCTCGCCTCCCCGTGACCGGTAATAAAAATGATCGGGATGCGAATTTTCCGTTCGCGCAGGGTCTTCTGCAGCGAGATGCCGTCAATATCCGGCATCCTCAGATCGGTAATCAGGCAGCCGGGTTGATCCGGCTCGAACCGCGACAGGAAATCGCGCGCACTGGCATAGGCTTTTACCGCGAGCCCCGTACTGCGCAGGCTGCGTTCCAGCGCCGCAAGAAAGCGCCGGTCGTCGTCAACCACGTGGATAATTGTTTCAGCTGCCATGACCTTCCACGGCTATAGCCGGCAGGGTGAAATGGATAACCGCACCGTGTCCGGCTGCACTGGTTGCCCACAGCCGACCACCATGGGCGTCGATGATCGTGCGACTGATCGACAAACCCATGCCCATGCCGCTCTCCTTGGTGGTATACAGCGGGGTGAATATGCGTTCGATCTGTTTCGGGCTCAGGCCCGGCCCCGTATCTTCCACGCTGACTCGTATTCGGCTGGGCGATTCCTGTCGGACCTCGATCACGACTTTACCTGGCGCTCCATCCTGGCCGTTCGTACTCATGGCCTCGATGCTGTTGTGCGCCAGATTCACCAGCACCTGCTCAATCTGAACTGGATCGACGCGCACACTAGGCAAACCGCGTTCAATGTCGAACTGTAATTCGATGTCGTGATCTCGGGCATCGGTTTCGATCAGCGTGAACACGTCGTGCAGCAAATCCTTCAGCGTGCAGACTCTATGCAATTCCCCGTCCTGGCGCAAAAAGCCTCGCAGGTGACGAATTATTTCGCTGGCAAACGAAGCCGCTTCAACGGCCTGGGTCAGAGCTTCGGCAAATTCACAGGCTTCGGTCCTGCCTGAGTTCAGTAGCCGCAGGGCGGCTTCGCAGTTGAGTACTACGGTGCCCAGAGGTTGATTCAGCTCGTGTGCCAGGCTGGTCGCCAGTTCGCCGGCGGTATGCACTCGCGTCACGTGAGCCAGTTGCGATTGCAGGTAACGTAGTCGGCGTGCGGACTGCTCTTCGCCGGAGATATCGACCATCACGGAACGACAACCCGCCGCGGCATTGGCAACCTGGGCCTCGCGCACGCTCTCCAGGCGCAGGCTCACGATTCGGCCTTGGCGATTCTTGATGCGCAAGTCCTGACTGACGCACTCCGAGCAATCCCTCAATTGCTGCTGGTGAACCTGAAACAGCTGCTTGTCGTTGTTCGTCACCCATCGCGAAAACGGCTTGCCCGTCAACCAGGATCCATCCCAGCCCAACATTGCTGCTCCAGCTCGATTAATCCGCTGGATGCGGCCTGCCGTGTCGGTCTGCATGTAGCCCACCGGCGCGTTTTCAAATAAATCGGCGTAGTCGGGTACCGAGTTCATCTGATCATTTTGCCTCAATCTCGGCCGCTTGGTTGCTCGAGAGTTCCCAACCAGCGGCGGATTCTCGCCCGCGGAAGGCGCCGCGGCGCGCTGCGTGTGGCGATCTCTTGGCCAGCGCAAACGCCAGCCTCCGCCCCCGACGCGGGTCCCGGACTATTCCACAAGCTTTATAAGCTACCGGAACAGGCCCTAATTAATACGTTTGTCCACTCCCTGCGGATGCACTCCGTAGCGCGGTGCTCTAAGATGAAATTGGATACTGATCAGCGTAATGACAAAAAATGAAGTGGCCTCGCCATTTACTCGGTTTGCCGCTGCATCCCATGTTGGTGCACTTCCCGCTGGCCTTCTGGCTCAGCGTGCCGGTGTTCGACGCACTTGCCCTGTGCTGCGGACCGCAGCCCTGGTGGGGTATTGCTCTGGGCATGACCACGGCCGGCGTGGCCATCGGAACTCTTGCCCTGATGACCGGTCTCCTGGAATATGTTCACCTGTCCGAAACCGGCAGCAACGATGTCCGCCTGGCAGCGCATCACGGCGTGCGTACCACGGCGGTCTGGTGCACCCAACTCGCCAAATTAATCCTCGCCATTTTTTTCGCCGCTCACACCGGCTTCATTCTGGCCTGGCTGATAGTTGATGTCCTGGCTTGCCTACTGTTGGTGCAGGGTGCGTTCTTCGGCACTAAAATAACCTATGGTGGATACGGAAACAGTTGATTCGAATTGTTTTTCCCTCAACACTTTGCTAAGCCCACGTTCGATGTGGCCACATAGCACGCAACACACGCAAGGAGTCATTTATGAAACGTACAGCAAATGCCCAGTGGAAAGGCGGTCTGAAAGACGGCCACGGCACTATCTCCACTGCCAGCGGCGTACTCGACGATACGCAATATTCGTTCGGCACCCGCTTTGAAAACGACACAGGCACCAATCCCGAAGAACTTATCGGAGCAGCACACGCCGGCTGTTATTCGATGGCCCTGTCGATGATCCTCGGCAAAGCCGGCTACACACCGGAAAAAATCAGCACCAAGGCCAGCGTGAACCTGGAACAGTCAGAAGACGGCTTTACCATTTCCGCCATTCACCTGGATGTCTCGGCCAAGGTACCCGGCGCCGATGCGCCTGCCTTCGAAAAAGCCGCGAACGACGCCAAGACCGGCTGCCCGGTGTCCAAGGTACTCAACGCCAAGATCACCATGGACGCCAAACTGGTGTAGCCACCAGATGGAAAAGAGCGGGCGCACTTACTCAGTACGCCCGTTCCAGCTTGGCTGCAGATTAATTCCCGGCACCGGCCAACAGGGTTTGTACGCTGTCATCGGCCGGTGGTGTCACCCGGTAGTGCAGCACCGTGCCATCGTCACTGACGGAAAGGAACTGCACCCGCCTATCTGCCAGACCGAAGGCAGATAGGCGGCGGCCGCGTGGGTGCCGGCGGCGGCGAACATCAGGGTGGCCGCCAAAGCACAGCCGCCGATTTTATGCAAACTCGAATTGAACATGGTGATGTCTCCTTAAAATAGCAATATGAAAGCGAAGCCGTCATTTGGCGAACCTCCAGATGTACCGGTCGACACGTCGAGATACTTCATTGCGGGTCGGGCCAACAGCGGCGTCCCAAGAGCGCAAGGACCAGCATCAGCAGCAGTGCTGGTGATGACGCGCCACCGCCCCCGCTGTTCTGCGTGTTGTTCTGCATGATGGTGTAGGTTGCCGTTGCGACTGCACTGTTCTGTGAACCACTTACCGCAGCGATCGCCTTAATTGTCTCGGTAGCCGATACGTCGATCGGCTTGTTGTACTGAGTCGAGTGGGTGGTCGGTGTGCTGCCATCGGTGGTGTAGAAGATCGCGGCGCCGGTCGTCGTATCGCTGAGCGTCACGCTTTGGGCCATGCTGTAACTACCGCCCGCGGGGTTGAAGGTCGGCGTAGCCGTCATACCGGCGGCAGGCGTGGCGGCGACTTCGTTGGAGTAAGCGCTGGTGCCGGAGCCGTTGACAGCGGCAACCGTAAAGTAATAAACCGTGCCGTTACTCAAACCGTTAATGGTTGCACTGATGCCGGTGATGCCGGTCTGGACAGGCGTCGCCGCTTCGCCGCCCGGGCTCGTGCCCTGATATACGTTGTAGCTGTCTGCGCCGCTTGAGGCGATCCAGGTCAGCATGACCGAGGCATTGCCGGGAACGGCGACCAGCGAACTCGGCGCCGGCGGTGCACCGGCGGTCATGCCGGAAAGCTTGAAGACCGTACCGTAGGTGATCTGTGTCAACGCATTAGGACCGCCGCCGAAGGTCGTCCCATAGAAACTGCCGTCCGTGGTTTCCACGAGTGCGCCCAGCGGATCATTGCCATCCGTGCTTGCGAACGAATGCAGGACCGTCACGGTGCCGCCCGGCGTCATCCGGTAGATATCGCCGACGCCGTGATCGCCGCCGTTGTATGCCGTGCCGTAGAAATTGCCGTCGCTGCCCTCGATCAGCCCACTGCTGAGTTCGCTACCGTCGGTGCCATCGAACGCATGCAGGGTCGTGAGCGTGCCGGACGGCGTGATCTTGAAAGCAGTGCCGTAACCATTGACGCCGCCGCCGGCCGTCGTGCTATAGAAATTGCCATCGCTCGCCAGCAGTAAAGCCGCCTGTGGACTCTCCCCGTCGTCGCCGTCGGTGAACGAATGCAGGCGCGTATAGGTGCCGGTTGGCGTGATCTTGAAGACGGTACCAAAAAGATCCAGACCACCCCGCTCGGTGGTGCCGTAAAAATTGCCGTCGCTACCTTCGACCAGGGCCGCGTTCGGGTTGCCCGAATGTCCGAAATCGAACGAGTACAGCGTCGTCAGTGTGCCGGACGGTGTGATCTTGAACACGGTGCCGTTGAGATTGGCGCCACCGAAAAACGTGGTGCCGTAGAAGTCGCCGTCGCTGCCCTGGATCAGGCCGGCGGTGGAGTTCTGTCCGTCAGGACAGCCGCTGGTTGCGCAGAACGAGTACAGCGTGGTCAGCGTCCCGGCCGGTGTAATTTTGAATACAGTGCCGGCGGAGGTTGCTGATGTCCCACCCTGGCTTGTGGTCCCGTAAAAATTGCCGTCGCTGCCCAGCACCAGCCCGGCTTCGGGATTGGCGCCGTCGGTGCCGTTGAACGAATGCAGGGTCGTCAGCGTACCGCTCGGCGTGATCTTGTATACGGTGCCCTTGCCGCCGGGGATGGCGCCATAGGTGGTTCCGTAAAAATTGCCGTCGGCGTCCTGGACCAGCGCGCCGTAGGGGGTGGCGCCGTCGCCGTTATTGCCGAATGAATACAGTGTGGTCAGCGTCCCGGTATCCGCATAGGCCGCGGGTACCGCCGCTGCAAGCATACCGATGCAGGCAAATAAGCCAAAAATTGCTCCTGAACAGACCGGTAGCCTGAATAGCTTCGCTGTGCCTGTAGTCCTTTTGAGTTGTGTCTTGCGGTTCATAACATTCTCCTCTCTGGATATGGTGACGATTTGCAACCGGATAGCATCATGGCGACTGCTTTTGTTTGCACACGATCAACGTAGGACTCTCCAGGCAGCCGTCGTCCCGGATCTTGAAAGGCGCCAGGCCTTTTACCGTTACTTTTTCGCCTGAGACCGTGTAGGTGTATTGCTTGGTCCAACCGGTTTCGTTGGCGTGGCGGATAACCCTGCCTCCAGACTGGAAGGTGAGGCTCTGATTGCCTGTCGAATCGACATAGGTGCCCGACAGACCACTCTGGCCGCAGCCCGCGAGCAGGACGAAAGCGCCCGAAGCTGCGATACATGCGATCTTTTTGCTCATGCTGATGTTCATGTTCTTACTCCTGGAATTGGATGGGTGGTAATGCATACCGGGCCGCATTCGAAAATCAATGCGGCGGAGGGGTTACTCCCGGCGACGGCAGCAGCCGTGCGTTGGCGGGCGGGTGAAAACGAAAATAGTCCTTGGTATAAATGACGGCGAGCCAGTCCTTGATGGCGAGCGGTACCGCTTCTTCGTAGGTCATGCCGGCCATGGTTTTGGCGCTGTCGGCATAGATGGCGATCTTGCTCTGGCTCAAAATGGCTGCGGCAACCGCGCCCGAATAGACATTGATGACGATGATCGCGTTTTCCTCGCCACCCTGATGTGGCGCGTTGCCGGCGATTATCAAATCACAGGAAACAAGATCCACAGGTCCACTCACGTCGAGGTTGCGCTTCAAGTGCGCAAATTCCGACCCGAGTAGCCGTTTCAGTGCATCACCGACGACCGCGGCGTTTAGTAATTGCGTGGTTTTGTATTCGCCGGCATAGGTCAGTAGCCGCACGAGCTTGCCTGTGCAGGCGTCTGCGGTGGGCGTGTACAACACGGCTAGCAGCAGTGCCAAGGCGCATAATGCGCCCCGGCATTTTGCGTTCGAGAGTCGCCCTTTCACGCACCGGATCCGGCAGGAATGTTGTCGTTAGGATCGCTGCGCTGCGGTTGCACAGACATCGGTGTCGGGCCACGCGGCATGTTTTCGGCAACCCGGTGCGCACTTTCATTGATCTTGAAAAGTACGATCATCACTTCGCAAAAGACGCGGACATAGATCGCACCGAAGATCAATATCGCCAGTCCCTTTAAAAATCCACCGAAATAAGGCATAAACATCACATAGATGCCCCCTATCACGACACCCAGCAGCATCAACCAGTAAAGAAACGTGATGATTTTCGGCGTCAACATCGAATCGAAGAAAAATATGCTTTTCCAGAAATTGTCATTCATTGCAGTACTCCTTAAAAGCTTTAGCGGTTCCCAGGTCAGCTACAGATGACTACTAACCCGCCTTCGTCATGGTCCCCATCGGGCCGTCGAGCGACCCATCCTTCTCGCGAGTCAGGACGAGATTGCCCTGCGGGTTCTTGAGGATGACCTTGTCGCCATCAACTTCGTAGGCGGCCTCCACCGTTCCGCCCGAGAGCGTCACGTAGGCCTTGCCGGAATCGAACTTGATCGACATCTCGCCGTGGCTGGTGCGATAGGTGCCATTTATGCCGCCACCGCAACCGGCGAGCAGCGCCGCCGAGAGCAGCACAGCGCCGAGTGAAATTTTCCGTGTCAGTTTCAATTTTCTCATGCGATGTCTCCTGGTG
>JBOHZI010000023.1:0-15418 GCA_050738295.1 Gammaproteobacteria bacterium | reverse complement strand
ACCCGGCCCTGATCGGACTGGGCTTTGTCGCCTACATGTTCGGTTTGCGTCATGCCTTCGATGCCGATCACATCGCGGCCATCGACGATACCGTCCGTTACATGCTGCAAAAGGACAAAAAACCGCTGGGCGTGGGATTTTTCTTTTCGCTTGGCCATTCCACGATCGTTCTCGGGCTGGCGGTCGGCATCACCATCGCCGCGGCTGCCGTCAAGCACAATCTGCCCGCGATGCAGAATCTGGGCGGCCTCATCGGTGCCGGTGTGTCCGGTACCTTCCTGTGGATTATTGGCATTATCAATCTGCTGGTGCTGCTCGACATAATGAAGGTCTGGACTCAGGCCAAGACCGGCAAGCATAGCCACAAGCACCTGGAAGAAATGCTCGCCAAGCGCGGGTTCATCAACCGGCTCTTTGGCGGGCGGCTACAGAAATTCATCAACCACAGTTGGCAGATGTATCCGGTCGGGTTCCTGTTCGGGCTCGGTTTCGATACCGCCTCGGAAGTGGGGCTGCTGGCCTTGACCGCAGGCGCTTCGGCAGGCAATCTGCCGGTACCTGCCGTGCTTGCGCTGCCCATCCTGTTCGCTGCCGGCATGTCGATGATGGATACGACCGACGGGGTGCTGATGTGCAAGGCCTACAACTGGGCGTTCATCAACCCGCTGCGCAAGATTTTCTACAACATCACCACGACTGGCCTGTCGATCGGGGTAGCGCTGGTGATCGGCACCGTCGAGTTAGTGCAGGTGCTGGTGTCCATGCTGAATCTGAAGGGGCCGGTGTTCGACTACATCGGCAACATCAGCCTTGGCAGCCTGGGTTACGTTATCGTCGGGCTGTTTGTCCTCGCCTGGGCGGGTTCGGTCGCGGTGTGGAAGTTTGGACATATCGAGGAACGCTATTCAAACAAGGTCGCCCTGCATGTCCACGAGCACACACACGACACGGGCACCGAACACAGCCACAAGCACTTTCACTAAACGACTATTTATTCGCAGATACCGGTTTCCCGGTAGAACCGTCGATGATGGTGCGTTTTGCGAGTGCGGAATCGAGCGTCACCGTAGTCCATTTGAGCATGAGGTAGTGCGGGCACATCTGATGCGCATTGGCTGGTTCGGGGTGGCTGCGGTGCAGCGTGACGGTAACCCGCTGCGCACTTTGCTGGACTTCAACGCGCTCCAGCTTGCCGTAGCAGGGGGCGTAGCCAGCGCTGTATTCAAGCTTGAGCACCGTGGGGCTTTCCAGTTCCGCCTTCTGGATGATGTACGTGGTCGGGCGTGATGTGTCAGCCCCGGCGTTGCCAGCTGTCGAACGCACTGCGGGGGGATCGACGGCCGCGGAATTGGAGTCGCTGCCGAGGCTGCGCGGCTTGTCGGCATACGGTAGTTGATCGGCGGGTGTGCCGGCGAGCGTCCTGGCGATCCAGCGGTTGACCACTGTGGTGAGTACCGCCATCGGCAGGCTGCCTTCGCCGAGTACGACATCGTCGAAATCGCGCAGAGAATATTTGTCGCCGAGTTTTTGTTCGGCTTCGGCGCGCAGCTTGAGGATGTGCATCTCGCCGATCATGTATGACAGTGCCTGGCCGGGCCAGACGATGTAGCGATCCACTTCCGTATTAATGTTCTGGTCTGCCAGCGCGGTGTTGTCCTGCATGTAATGGACGGCTTTCTCGCGGCTCCAGCCGTAGTAGTGAATGCCGGTGTCCACCACCAGGCGCACCGCGCGCCACATCTGGTAATTGAGATACCCGAATTTGGAGTAGGGGTTGTCGTACAGGCCGAGCGGTTTGTTGCAGAGCGTTTCGGAATACAGCGCCCAGCCCTCACCGTACACGTTGTAGTAGGCGAAGCGGCGGAAAGGTGGCAGATTCTTGAGCTGCATCGCAATCGGAATCTGGAGCTGATGACCGGGGCGGCCCTCGTGGCACATGAGCACCTGGATGTCGTACTTGGGTCGGGTTTCGGGTTTGTACAGATTCACGCCGACATAGCCGGCCACACTGCCGTCACCCGCGGGCGGTACCGAATAGGCGGGATAGGTGTTGGGCGCGAGCGCAGCGGGAATCGGGCGCACGCCGTAAGGCACGCGCGGCAGGAGCCAGGTGCCGGCAATCTTCACCAGGTTTGGATCGACTCGCTTGGTGGCGGCCCGGTAGGCTTCGAGCAGCGCTTGCGGATCCTTGTAGTAGAACTTCGGATTGGTGCGCAGGTAGTGCAGAAAATCCTTGTAACTGCCCTTGAATCCGATTTTTGTGAATACTGCCTGCATCTCGCCGTGGATCCGCTTGACCTGTTTCAGCCCGAGTTCATGGATTTGTTGCGGCGTCATGTTGGTGGTGGTGAAATGCTTCACCAGATAGGTGTAGTAGGTCTTGCCGTCGGGCAGGCTCGACACCCCGATTTGTTTGCGGGCGTGCGGCAGGTAGACCGTCTTGAAAAAGGTGGCGAATTTCTCATAGGCCGGATTGACGACATGCGTGATGGCCTGTTTGGCAGCGGCGCGCAGCTTCGCCTGTTCGCCAGTGGGAATAGTGGAAGGCATCTGCTTGAACGGGGCGTAAAAGCCGCTTTTAGTCGGGTCTTTGCTGATGGCGCCTTCGATTTCCGCCGGTACGCGTTGCATCACTATGCGCGGTTGAGTAATGCCTTTATTGACAGCTTGTTGCAGACGTTGCGTGTAAGCCTGAAGATAGGCGCCGAAGGTCTGCAGCCGCTTGAGCCAGTTCTGGTAATCGGCGAGCGAGTCGAAGCGCAGTTGCTTGACGGTGCCGGCCATCAGTTGCGGCCCCCACAGCTGGGTGATCAGCCCCTGGTCGCTGTCGCGCAGTTCGGCGCCGGCCAGGTTGTCCTTTAACTGGTAGGCGAAGAGTCGGTAATTGAGCTGCTCGGCCGGGCTGAGTTGCGTGGCGTCAATTTTTTCCAGAGTGGCGAGATTGGCCTGCATCTCACCGATTTCGCGCTGCTGCTGCTTCAGGCTCGGATCGGACCAGCGGTCGTCGTAGCGGTGGTCACCGTCGAGCGAGGCCTCGACCGGATTATTTGCCATCTCCTGCTGCCAGGCGTGGGCAATCAGGGCCTGCAGCCGGGCTTGCGACGAGGTGGAAGGCGCCTGATGGGGCGCGCTCGGAGAGCTTACGCAGGCGCCCAGTGCGACGGTGGCCAGCAAGACGGTGGGAAGCAGCAAACGCATGAGCAGAATCCGGGTGGAAAGGCCTCACTATAGAACCTATCTCAGAATATCGCACGGCCGCGCGGTATTTTGAGGTAGGTCCTGACGCCATCACGGGCTTTTTGCCGGCTAGATGAAATTTGTTGTCGGTGGCTGGAACTTTTGCGGGAAAGCAGTATCATACCTAGTGAGCACCTCTGGTGCTTGCTTCCGTTCCCCCCTCCCTAGAGCGGAAGCACCGGCAACCCCAAGCCGGAAAGACTGACCCGGTGGCATGTCCACCGGGTCTTTTTTTGCCCAGACTTTCAGGCAGGTTGGGTAGGCAGCAAGCGGTCGGCGATCCAGTTGCGGGTGGCTTCCAGTCCCAGTTCCGAGACGGCGGAAAAGGCCAGAGCCTCGGCGTTGGCCGGCAGGCGCGAGCGGATGGTGGCCACCGCTCGGGATTGGGCGTTGCGGTTGATTTTGTCGGCCTTGGTGAGCAGCACCAGCGTCGCCAATTCGCTGGCCCGGGCCCAGCCGATCAGTTGTTCGTCGGCAGGTTTGAGATCCAGGCGGCTGTCGGCAAGGAGCACCAGTCCGGCGAGCGAGGCGCGGGTGGACAGGTAGCTTTCGATCAGTTCCGCCCACTTGGCCTGTTCGCTTTTCGGTGCCTTGGCGTAGCCGTAGCCGGGCAGATCGACCAGGCGCAGACTAGCATCCTCGTCGAGCGCGAAGAAATTGAGCAGCCGGGTGCGGCCGGGTGTCGAGCTGGTGCGGGCCAGTGCCCGGCGTGTGCACAGGCGGTTGATGGCGCTCGATTTGCCCGCATTGGAACGCCCGACGAAGGCGACTTCACGGCCGCTGTCGGGCGGGCAGCCACGGGTTTCGGCGGCGCTGATGAGGAAGCGGGCCTGATTGAAATTCATGGGACGTCGGCTACTACAAAGCGGCAGTGTACCCAACGCGGCTCAAGCAAAGCGTTCGCGGGTCAGTCCGTCGAGGCTCAGGGCGGGCGTGCGACCGAGTATTTGATCCGCAACCAGCCGCGCCGTGCCGCAGGCCAGCGTCCAGCCGAGCGGCCCGAGTCCGGTGTGGAGCCACACGCCGGACAACCCGGAGGCGCCAAGGATGGGCGGACCGTCGGGGGTGATCGGGCGCAGGCAGGCCCAGAATTCGGGCGCGGCCATGTCGGGATACCAATCGCGGGTCACGCGTTCCAGTTGCGCCAGGCGCGCTGCGGGGGCCGCTCGCGACAGGCCGGCGAAGTCGGCCATGCCGGCAACCCGGAAGCGGTCGCCGAGGCGCGCGAACACGAGGTGCTGTTCGGCGTCGGCAAAGCGTCCGGGGGCTTGGGCGCCCACCTCCAAAGGGGCCGTCAGCGTGTAGCCGCGCAATGGGACGATGGGCAGCCCCACTCGTTGGGCACGCATGAAGCGGGCGGCCTCGGCGCCGAGCGCCACCACACAGGTATCGGTTTCGATGACGCCGTCGTCGGTGACGATGGAGTGCAGTTTGCCATGCTCGAAACGCAGGTCGCGCACCGACGACTGCCAGCGCAGGTTCGCGCCGCGTTGCTCGAGGCGGACGGCAAGTTGTTCGCAAAAACGCTGGCAGTCGCCGGTGGCATCGCCGCGGTAGTAAAGCGCACCGGACGGGCGCAGGCGGGCATTGGCGAGTGCCGGTTCGAGGGCCAGTATCTCGGCTGCATCTAGCGGTTGTGCCGTGCTGTGGCGGTGCGCGCGATCGAAGGCGCGGGCGTGTCTGTAAAGCGTGAGTGTGCCCGAAGTTTCCAGCGCGACATCCAGGCGTTGATCGCGCACGAGTTCGTCGAAGCACTCGCGGCTGTAGGCGGCAAGCCGGAGCAGGGTGGCGCTGTTACGCCGATGCGCTGCAGGACATGCGGCGGCGAGCGCGTGTCGTGCCCACGGGCCGAACTGTGGGAAGCTCGCGCGGCAGATGCGTACAGCGCGTTCGCGCCGCCCGCGGTGGGCCAGATATTCGAGTATGTCGCGCGGCCCGGTCCACGGTTTTGCGCTTTGCGTGGACAGGTGGCCGCCGTTGGCGTGGCTGGTTTCGCTGGCCGGCGCGGGACCGCGGTCAATCAGGGTCACTTCAGCACCGTCTTCGGTCAGGTACCAGGCCGTGGTCAGTCCGGCGATGCCTGCACCGAGTACGACTACGCGCATGGGTTTCGTGTCGCTGTATTCCTTAATAGCCAGCGGCGAGGCCCGCCGGTCGCCAGCGGTCGTTACCGCCGGTGAGCACGCCGTTCGGAAGCACCACGATGGCCTCGGCCGCGCCCCACTGAGGCCGGGTCTTGAACCGGTAGCCCATCTTCTCCAGTGCCGCTTTTACGTTCGGCGTCAGTGCGCCCGGTTCCAGGTACACGACATCGGGCAGCCACTGCTGGTGTATGCGAGGGGCATCCACGGCCTGCTTGACGGTCATGCCGCGGTCGATCACATTGAGGATGGTTTCCAGCGTGGTGTTGATAATGGTCGAGCCGCCGGGGCTGCCGGTGACCATGAACACGTTGCCGTCCTTGAGCACGATGGTCGGCGTCATCGAGGACAGCGGCCGCTTGCCGCCGGCGATGGCATTGGCCTTGCCCTGTACCAGGCCGTACTGGTTGGGCACGCCGGGTTTGGAGGTGAAGTCGTTCATCTCGTTGTTGAGCAGAAAGCCCGTGCCCGGCGCCATCAGCCCGGTACCAAACCAGGAATTGAGGGTATAGGTGACGGAGACGGCATTACCCTGGTTGTCGACGATCGAATATTGCGTGGTGTGACGCCCCTCAGGGTTGGTGGTGACACTGCCGCCGTGCACAGCAGAAGACGGTACGGCCCGGGTGGCCGGAATCTGCGCGCGGATCCAGGCGGCATGTTTGGCCGAGAGCAGCCGCTGCACGGGATTGTTCACGAAGTCCGGATCGCCGAGGTCCGTGTTACGGTCGGCATAGGCAAAGCGCATCGCTTCGACTAGGTAGTGCACCGCGGGCACGGAATGGAAATGGTAGCCGGCAAACTTCGGCCAGCCAGAGAGTATGTTGAGCATTTCGCATAGCGTGATGCCACCCGAGCTGGGCGGTGGCGCAGATTCGATCGTGTAGCCGCGGTAGCTGCACTGGATGGTCGGCATCCATTCCACGTTGTATTGCTTGAAATCCTTCAGGCTTAGCAAGCCGCCGTGATTCTGGCTGGCCTTGACGATGGCGTGGGCGATCGGGCCGGCGTAGAAGGCGGCATTGCCCTTGTTGGCGATCAGTTCCAGCGTATGCGCCAGTTCCGGTTGTTTAAGTCGTTCACCCGCGCGCGGCAGATGACCGTCGATCAGGAATTGCTGGTGCGCCGTGGCATCGTTTTCGAGTTTTTTACCGGCATGGGCAAAAATGGCCGCATCGCCGGGTTCAAGGACGTAGCCCTTCTTCGCCAGGCGGATCGCCGGCGCCATGACCTTGGCGCGGGACATCGTGCCGAAACGTTCGAGCGCCACATTGAGCCCCAGTACGGTGCCCGGCACGCCGACGGCCTTGTAACTGCGCAGGCTTTCGGCGTGATTGACCGAACCGTTGGTCTTCAGGTACATGTTCGCGGTGGCCTTGAGTGGCGCCCGTTCGCGGAAGTTCAGAAACAGGTTGCGGCCATCGGCCAGATGCAGCGTCATGAAGCCGCCGCCGCCGAGATTCCCGCAACACGGGTGTACCACGGCCAGTGCGTAACCGACCGCTACCGCCGCATCGACCGCATTGCCGCCTTCCTTGAGGACTTTTACCCCCACTTCGGTGGCCAGATGCTGGGCCGTAACCACCATGGCATGGCGTGCTGTGGCGGGCGCGGGGGCGGGTGCAGCAGCGCACGGCAGTGCGAAACAAAGGGCGATGGCGAGAAAAAGCGGGCGCATGGGCGTTTCACCAACAACAGGCATTAGCGCATCAGTTTAACGCCCCATGCCGGGGGCCGAGCCCGGGCGGGCATTCTTATACTGAATCGCCGCATCTCATATGGGGTGATTCCATTTCGGTGTCAGGTTTCTGCTCTGCAGAGGGACTATTTATGCGAGAGACCATGATTGGAGGCTTTTATGCCCTGGCATACAGATTTCGAATTCGCAAAACTTGTGCTGACGCTAACGTCCACGGATGGTCTGCGCTGGGTTTCCCAGGACTTGTGGCGATAACGCATGATGTCGTACAAGAATACGCTATTTGCTCTAGCGCCACTTATGGTGGAGGGGCCTTTGCAGCTGATTACGCAAACCGGTGTCGCGCCATGGAAGCTGGTGGTGCTGATTTTCATCGTGGGTGCGCTGGCGGTTCTAAATCATCTGGCTTGACGGCAGCTTATTTAGTATTCAGGAGATCGTCTTGGTTAAACGTCATTTTTTGGTAGTTTCGCTTGCCGTACTGGCTGCGTTTTCGTTCTCTAGTTCAGTACAAGCGGCTTCCGCCCCTAAAACCTTGTTGTGGAAAGTCAGCTCTGCTCACCGCGTGCTCTACATTAC
Source organism: Gammaproteobacteria bacterium (assembly GCA_050738295.1). GTDB lineage: Bacteria > Pseudomonadota > Gammaproteobacteria > JAKDMP01 > JAKDMP01 > JBAUSV01. Next base: position 7,762 of record JBOHZI010000023.1, on the reverse strand, counting down.
GGGCGTCACACAGGTGCTTTCGCCAAAGGATTACCCGTTGCCGAAGCAAGTCACGCAAGGATTTTCCCGGTCGAGTGAACTGATAGTAGAAGGCAATGCCGATGCTGGTGCCGGCGAAAAGGAAAAAGTGCAAGCGCTTGTATTTAAGGAAGGTCTGCTGCCTTCCGGGGGAAAATTGACCGATCTACTGAATGCCGAGCAGCAGAAGCTCGTCAAGGAAGCTTTCGCTAAATCCGGGGTTCCTTTCTCCAGTGTCAATTCAATGCGCCCCTGGCTGGCTGCAATCATGATGATGCATGCCACGTTTGTGAAGCTGGGCGTTAATCCCGCAGATCAGGAAACCCTGTATTTTATGAAGAAAGCGAAGCATCAGGGGCTACCTGTTACGCCATTGCAGTCTCAATCTAGCATGATAAAGATGGCCGCCGGAATGGCGCAGACGCAGCAGATCGCGTGGTTGACTATGGAGGCTCGTCAGTTTCCGAAGCAGTCCGCGCAGCGCCCGAAAGTAGTTGCGGCCTGGCGTAATGGCGATACAAAAACCCTCGCGAAATTACTAAAAAAGAGTTTTCGGGGCCATCCGAAGCTGTACCAGATACTGGTTACCGATCGTAATCAACGCTGGCTCAAAGTGCTGAAATCACGCCTCAATAGCAGCGGGAAGTCGGTGTTCGTCGCCGTGGGTGCCGGCCATCTGGCAGGTCAGGGCAACCTGATCAATGCACTGCGTCAGGCAGGGTATAAGGTCACACAACTTTGATCGAATTACCTGGCGTTAATTGATTATGAATGCGATGTTTCCAACATCTTTCAAGGTTGCTTATCGTCTCAATGAGTATTTGAGTATTTTCTGCGAGTACGCACTTATTTACAAGGATGCCAAGGTCCGCAAAAAGTCGAAGTGGGCGGCAAAAGTCTCAAAACTTAGATGGTATGAGTATATTGTTCTTACGATTGTGGGGACCCTTGCGTTTTTCTACAAGGTAAATAAGGTGGGCGTCTGCGTCTTCGATATTGACGAGAATCAAATCAAAAGAACGTGCAAGCTTGGTGTAATTCGTCTGCCGTGGGCTGATGTGGTAGCTATTCATCGATTATCGAGAGCGTACCTGGTTGAAAAGGCTAGAGGCGGGATGCCGCTCCCGTATAGATGCTTGACCGCTGAACAAGCGACTGCTCTTGATGGGCTTATGCGCAGAAAAGAGGCAACGCTTGAACATTGATCTGACAAATAACGCAAGTTGAGTCGGGCGCGTGGATGACGACAATTTCGCCGAATTGCTTGCAGAGAATGCGGCCATGCTGGGCCGCATCGCGGCGAGCTATGAGGCGCAGTCGGCGGCACGTGAGGATCTGTTGCAGGATATCGCGCTGGCCTTGTGGCGCGCTTTGCCGCAGTGGCGAGGCGACGCCTCGTTGCGAAGTTTCGCCGCGCGCATTGCGCACAATCGCGGGGTCAATCACATCGTCGCGCAAAAGCGCCATCGGCATGACGCCGTAGTCGACGAGGCGGTTGTCGACCAGAGTGCCGATCCGCATCGCGAGGCCGTCAACTATCAGCGTTACGAGCGGCTACAGTGCGCGTTACGCCGCCTGCCCCTAGGCCAGCGCCAGGCCGTCATCCTGGCGCTGGAAGGGTTTTCGCATGCCGAGATTGCTGCTGCACTGAACATCAACGTAAACAATGTCGATGCACGCGTGAGCCGTGCCAGGCGGACCTTGACCGAGTATCTGGAGGAGTGTCCATGAGCGACAACGCTGTCTGGGAGAGATTGCAGGAGGACTGGCAGTCCGTGTCGCCGACGGTCGATCCGCTTGCACTGATACAGCAGGTTCAGCGCAAGCGCCGGCGTATGCAGTTATTCCAGGCTTTCGACGTGGCGGCAGGCCTGGTAGCTACCGGGCTGCTCATCTGGAAGCTACTGACTGTCCATTTGCCGCATATCCATGTTTTGTTCTGGATAGTGCTGACCGTGATCTGGGTGTCGGTGGCCACGGGTGCCTGGATGCGTCGCTCCACGTGGAAACCGCAGGGTATGGATATCGAGAGCCTTCTGGATTTAACCGTGCGGCGCGCGCGCGCCGGTTTGCGTTTCGTTTGGTTCAACCTGCTGGGCTTACTGGTGATCTATGCCATCGCATTTCCATTTTTCTGGCACCTGTTCAGTAATGGCACGCCGGTGCAGCGCGCAGGGCTGATAGGCTCAGTGGTGAGTAATGCGATTTCTTGTTTATTGATCATTGCCTGGGCCGTTTGGTACGGACGTCGTCAACGACGTAAATTGCGGCAAGCGCTGGCTCTGCTGGAACAATTGGAAAAAGACGCCGGAGACGATTTATGAGCACGTATAATTCGCTGGTTACTGAGGAGACACAAGCATGAGCCACGCCATCCAGATTGACCAAGCCACCAAACGCTTCGGGTCGCATACGGCGGTCAATGCGTTATCGCTGGAAGTAGGTAGCGGCACGATCTACGGCTTTCTCGGGCCGAATGGTGCGGGAAAAACCACCACGTTGCGGATGATTACGGGCATCCTCACGCCGGATTCCGGTTCGCTTACGGTGCTCGACGGCCAGGACCCCTCCACGGTACGCGACCGCATTGCCTATCTGCCCGAAGAAAAGGGTCTGTACAAGGACATGAAAGTGCTCGACGTGGTGAGCTATTTCGGCGAACTCAAGGGGCTCAAGCGTGCGGAAGCGAAACGCCGCGCGAAGGAACGGCTCGAAGCGGGCGGCCTCGGCGATTGGATGTCCTCCAAATGCAACGCATTATCGAAAGGCATGGGTCAGAAGGTGCAGGTAATCGCGACGCTACTGCACGAGCCGGAACTGGTGGTGCTCGACGAGCCGTTCTCGGGCCTCGATCCGGTGAATTCGGAAATGGTGCTGGAGATGATCAAACGTTACAAGCACGAGGGACGTACAGTGATCCTTTCCACACACGTGGTGGAGCATGCTGAACAAATCTGCGATTCGGTGGTCATTATCGACCGTGGCGAGCGCAAGGTTGAAGGTACGCTCTCGGCGGTGAAGGCGGCGGCAGAGCGCACCGTGCTGCTCGACTACGAGGGCGATCCCGGCGATCTCGCCGCGCTCCCCGGCGTCACCGCTGCCGACGACTCCGGTCAGCACGCGGAGTTGACGCTTGCCGACGACGCCGATAGCCAGGCGTTACTGGCAACGCTTGCCGGGCGCGTGACCATCCGCCGCTTCGACACACGCGAGGCCTCGCTCAAACAGATTTTCCTGAATGCCGTCGAGGAGGAGGATTCCCGTGAAGCTGCGTAACGTTCTACTAATTGCCCGTCGCGATTACCTGGCCTACGTTGCGCGTCGTCGCTTCTGGGTTGGACTGCTGTTGACGCCGGCAATTTTGCTCGCCTTCATTTTCGTGCCTGTGTTGATTCAGAAGTTCGAAAGCGCGCACAGCTATGCGGTGGTGGACCAGTCGGGCTGGGTGCTCAAGGCCGTCAACGAACGGGTAGCTGCCGACGATTACGGCAAGTTGCTCACTTTGGCGGCAGCCGACACGCAAACCGATGCCGTTAAAACTCTGCCGGCATCGCTGGCCGCCGTAGCTCCGGCCGCGGCGAAGCTGGATGCTGCTGCACGTGCCAATCTCGCCAAGGCGTTGGCTACCGGCAAGCCCGCTCCGAGCGATGATGCGGCACTGACTATCTGGAAGCAACGCGCGGCCTTTACGCAGTGGTACCAAGGGTTGTCCGTCAAGCAGGCAAGGGATCTGGATCGCGGCCTTGCCATTGCGCGCTATCACTACACGGGCGACAAGGTGTCGCCTTCAGCTTTGCGCGCGCAGGTCGTCAACGGCGATCTGTTCGGCTATTTCGTAATTCCTGCCGATCCGCTCAAGGTGGATGCACACTACGTTTACGCTTCACGCAACCTCACCAACTCCGACTTGCGCAACTGGTTCAATGCGCAGGTGACCGCCGTGGTACAGGCGCGCAAGGTAGCGCAGACGGGCTTGCCCGCAGCCAAGGCGAACTGGCTCAAGGCGCCGGTGGAGTTTCAGGGCCAGCTTGTCACCAAGGCTGGCGCCAAAACGGCAACCGGGGCGGAAAAGGCGGCGCAGTATCTTCCCATCGGCTATGTGTATCTGCTGTTTATCGCCATCATCACCATTGCGCAATTGTTGATGATGTCCACCATCGAGGAAAAATCGAGCCGCATTGCGGAAACCCTGCTCGCAACAGTGAGCGCTACCGACATCATGGCCGGCAAGACGCTGGGCGTCGCCCTGGTTGGCGTCACACAGGTCGTGTGCTGGCTGGCAATCATACTGGGCTTACTCGTGGGCTTCGGCGCTTCACTGCCGATCGGCGGCTTTGCACATGCGTTGATAGCGACTATTTCGGTGTGGAATGTGGCCTGGTTCATCGTTTATTTCATTCTTGGTTTTCTGCTGTACTCCGCAGTGCTCGGCGCTATTGGCTCGGCGGTTAACAACATTCAGGAGGCGCAACCCTATATCACGCCGGTCATGATGTTCATGTTTCTGCCGATGATTCTCATGTTCCCGGTGGTCAAGGATCCCACTGCGACCTGGGTTCGAGTGCTGTCCTATTTTCCGCCGCTCACGCCGTTTTTGATGGTGAACCGCTCGGCTGCGACACCGCCTGTGATCGACTACATTGCGACCACGGTGTTGCTGGTGATTACGGTTGCACTTGTGCTCTATGGATCAGGGCGCATCTTCCGCGTTGGGCTGCTCAACACGGGCGCACCACCGAAAGTGAAAGAACTGCTCGCCTGGCTGCGTACGCCGGCTGCCGACAAGAGTTAAGGCGTCAGGCGCGGGAGTGAGCAAGCCCGCTCTCGCGGGTAAGCCGATTCGGTATGGTTGTTTCGGCTATTTCTTGCTGTTCTCGATTCTGCTGACCTGGAATGGAGGACTGGCTTCGCCGAAATAGAGCGTGCGATGCGGGAACGGAATTTCGATGCCTTCGGCATCGAAGGCTTTCTTGACGCGCGCGAGAAATTCACGCCCCGTGCCCCATTGGCTCATCGGCTGGGTTTTGAATCGGCCCCGGATGACGACGGCGGAATCGCCCAATTGGTTTACGCCGTGGATTTCCATATCCTCGAGCAGGGTGGCGCCAATCGTCTCGTCGTTTTTCATTTCTTCGCCTACGCGTTTTATGACCTCGATAACGTGATCGGTGTCTTCCTTGTAGGCGACGCTGAGTTCGAAAACGTAACCGCCCCAGTCGCGGGTCATGTTCGCCAAGCTGGTGATATTACCGTTGCGGAAAACGTGCACCGCACCGTCCAAGCTGCGCAGGATGGTCGTGCGGAAATGAATCGCCTCGATAGTACCGCCGGTGCCATTGATGTTGCCTATGTCGCCCACTCGAATCTGATTCTCCATAACCATGAAAAAGCCCGAAATCACATCTTTCACAAGACTCTGCGCGCCGAAACTCAGTGCCAGACCGGCGACGCCGGCACCAGCCACCAGTGCGCCGATTTTGACGCCGAGCTGGGAGAGCAGCGTAAGTATCACTGCAAGCCAATAAAGGATAAAAACCAGCCTGTGGATAAGCACGGTAAGCGTGGCGGCTCGGCGCTTCGCTTCGCCTGCAGTGTCGCCTTTTTCTTCGGCGTGTTTGATGATGCGGGCCTCGGTGCGCGAGATCACGAAGCGGATGAGCAGCCATACAATCAGAGCGCCGAGCAGGATGAACGCGATTCGAATCGCGTTCTGGATTAACGACGCGTAATCGAATTGGGAAAGAAAATGGTGCAGGCTCGGCATTACGGTATCTCCAGATCAATGCGGGAAATGAGGCGGAATCGTTTGTGTTGCTCAGCCAAAAAGGCTAACGCAAGCGTGTCAGGGATGCAAACCGGCTACAAGATTGAACAGATCAGGTTCAGTACCGGCCCAAACGGGATATTCCTCGTTGGCGAGAAAGCGGCGTACGTAGAGTCCCGCGAGTTTGGCGTAGCGTTCGCCGCCGGTTTGGGTGAGGTCGTAGAGCAGGGCCACGCTGGCGACGTCGGCAAGGCGGCGTAACGTAGTCTTGGCAATCCATTCTGCATCTTCACGAGTGCTCGCGGCTGCTTGCGCAGCGAGGGCCAGATCGAGTACGTCGCGCGCAAGTTGGGCCTCGTCAGTGCCGGCCTTTTCAAGCAGGGTGGTGACTTCGGCGACGAAGGGTTCATGGGCCTGTTTCTTCACCATCGCTTCGAGCATGTCGAGCGCCTGGATGTTCGCGGGCCCTTCCCAGATCGGGGTGATCAGTGCCTCGCGATGCCAGCGTGCTACGGCGAACTCTTCAAGAAAACCAAGCCCGCCGAACAACTCCATCGCCATCTGCGTCACTGCGGCGGCATGATCAGCGGTGCGGCTCTTGGCGAGGTGCGACCAGAAGCGGGCCGCATGATATTTTTTGGAATAGGGCGGCCGTTCATGCCAGGCGCCGTCGAAGGCGGCGACGGCACGGAAGGCGAGTGCGGTGCCGCCGGCCAGACGCACCGCGATGTCGGTGAGGTCGCGGCGGATCAGGGCGTGTTCCGCGAGTGGCTTGCCGAAAGCGTGGCGGTGCCTCACTCGGCCCGCGACTTCAAAGGCGGCCTTGCGGGCAATGCCCATGGCGGCGGTGGCGTTGGTGAGGCGCGAGACGGTTAGGTTTTCCAGTGTGTAGTAGATGCCTTCCTCGGCCTTTCCGATCAGCCACGCTTCGGCGCCATTGAGTTCGACTTCGCCGGACGGCACCGCACGCGTGGCGCTCTTGTCTTTCAGACGGCGCACGCGGAAATTGAGCTCGCCTTTGGAGTCGAGCCGCGGTAGCAGAAACAGTGCCAATCCCTTGGGTCCGGCGGGTGCGCCTTCGGGCCGTGCCGTGGTGATGGCGATGTCGGCGAGGCCCGCGCCGCTCGCGAAATATTTGTCGCCATCATAAATGCGCCAGATGCCGTTTTCGTTGACGGCACGGGCGAGGTTAGCGCCGAGATCGGAGCCGCCCTGGTTTTCGGTCATCCAGGTGGCGCCGAAGGCTTCGCCCGAAAGCAGCCTTTCCTTCCACTCACCGTGCTCCGGGGCGTATTTGTGAATGGCGTACACGGTTTGCTGGGTGATGGTGAGTACGCAGAACAAACCGGGGTCGGCGATCAGGTAGCCGAGAGCGTAATGATGGTGCCAACTGCCGCCTTCGTAGGGTGGGCGCATCACGGGCGCCAGTTCACGGAGTAGATCGCGTTCGGCGGGTGAGAGACGCACGCGATCGATGCGTCGACCGTCGAGGTCGTGCTGGATGAGTACCGGTGGCGCATCGTGATCCACGTGGTAGCAGGTTTCGTAAACCTCCCGCCCGGCGAGTGCCCCGTAATGCTCGAGGTCGGCGCGTGCTGTTTCCCACCCGGGCCAGTAATGGCTCAGCACATGGCGCAGATCGGGATCGAGCGTCCAGTGATTTTTGCCCCAGGCGTAGCTGATGTACTCGAAGCTCATGGCGCCTGCATGGCGGCGGGGATGCGCACGGCTACCACGTCGCCGCGTGCCGTTACCGTGCCGTTCGCCGACAGTTCCACGTCCACCAGCACCTTGCGGGCGCCGACTTCGCGGGCGCGGGCGGATAGCTCCAGCGGGCCGATCGGTGTCGGTTTCAGGTACTCTACTTTGAGGCTCGCGGTGACGAAACGCAGCGCGGGTTCGCTGCCTGGTTCGCGCTGTTCCGCGCGGTAGGTGGCCGCCGCCGCGGTTGCCATGGCATGGCAGTCGATGAGCGAGGCG
>JBOHZI010000022.1:0-15715 GCA_050738295.1 Gammaproteobacteria bacterium | reverse complement strand
TGTCCGCACCTGGCGAAAGCTCTGCGGGTCGATTTTTTGTCAGGTTACTTCGCGGATCACGATAGCCAGATCCACCGCATCAATGCTGTCGAGGTCCAGATCCTCGTAGAGGCGCGCGTCGGGCTTCAGATCCGCGGGATCAAGCTCGAAGCGTTCAACGAGCAGGTCGCGGAACTGTTGCAGGCGCGCGTCGTCACTCATGCGTCAGGCACCGGGCAGGCAACATCACTGGCCTTTCTGGGCCGGCGGCAGGGGTGGGAGCGAAGGTGGCGGTTCATGATCCGTGGAGGCAAGTTGTGTAATGAAATAATTTTCCAGTCCCCGGGTGACCTGACGCGCCATGCGCGGCAAGGCGGATGGCGGTGCCGCGGCAAAATCCGTGGCGGCTCTGGGTGGCTGAAAGCGTATCACAAGACGCACCCGTTTCCCCGGCATGCGGTACCAGGGGCAGCCGTGCGTGAGTGCGGGCGGGTCGCAAATAATGACTACAGGCACGATCGGCAGCTCCGCGCGGAGTGCGATCTGGGCCGTGCCGCGGCGAAAACGCATGGGCGTTCCGGGCGTGGTGCGGGTGCCTTCAGGGAAAATCAGAATGGTGTCGCCGCGCTGCGCCGCGGCCCGGCAATCCTCCACCAGCGCCATGGGGTTCTGCTCGCTGCCCGCGATATAGCCGCCGAGACGGGCAAAGGGGAAAAACAGGGGGTGGTTCAGCAGCGCGGGTTTCATCACGCAGTTGACGTGAGGAAAGTAGGCCATCAGAAACACCGCATCAAGATAGCTCGGATGATTGGCGACCAGCAGACAGCCTTCGGTGGCTAGCGTTTCGCTGCCCTCCAGTTCGATACGTGCCAGGCCGAAACCCTGAATCATGTGGATCAGGAACCGAAATCCGACGCTTGCCAGCCCGCGCACTCGCCGCGCGCGCCGGGTGCGAGGTGTGACGAGTAGCAGCAACGGCAGAAGCACGCAGACGCCGAACAGGGCAACCACACCGAAGACGATGAACCCCACCCCGGCGAGCGCACTATTACGCAGGCTGGCAATACGGTTATTCTCGGGCGGCATCGGCGCCCCAATAGTCATAGAAGTTGAACCAGTTATCCGGAACGCTGCGAGCGTGGCGCTCCAGGCAGGCGACATATTTCCCCATCAACTCGGCAGTGGCAGCAGCGCGCTCCCGACGCGGAACCTGCGCACCGTCGCTCAAACGCTCGAAGAGCAGGTCGTAGCGGTTGCCGCCGCGGTACAAGCCGGCGAAAAAGAGCACCGGGCAGCCGAGCACCAGCGCCGCTTCGAAGATGCCGGTAGCGAAGCGCGCCGGGCTACCGAGAAAGGAATACTCGAGCGTGTGCGTATCGCCCGGTCCCACACGGTCGGCGAGCGCGGCCACGAAACTTCCGGCCTCGATCCGTTCATGCAGGCGCATCAGAACATCGGGTGATCCGAGGGCGATGTGCTTGCCCGCGAGCGCGGGATCGAGTGCGGCGAGGGCGCGGGTCATACGCGCATTGTGTTCGGGATAGAGCAGAATGTGAATGTCGAGGTCTTCACGGCGGCGGGCCAGCGCGCGCATGGCAAAAAAGCTGCCGAAGTGCGCGCCGAGCAGAATCGCTCCGTGCCGATCGTTGTGAAAGTCTCTTAGCGGTACGGGGACGCGCACATCGAGCGTACGATCGCGCCCGCTCACCAGAAACACCCGGTCCAGCGTCACGGAGCCGAAATTCCAATAGGTACGAACCACATCTCGCCAACGCGGCGCTTGCGTCTGCGCACGGCGACGAAAGTCGAGCACGCAGCGTTGTTCGCGGCGGGCGAAAAGCAGAAACCACGCTACCGCGGGGTACAGGCATAGCCGCGTCAGGCGGCGTCCGCCGCGCAGCGCGAGCACGCGCATAAATGTTAACCACCACTGATTGCCTCGCTCCTTGCGTGTACTCCAGTCCAGACTCATGCGCGTCGGCGCGTACGCGAGGCAAGATGTGCCGCGATCAGATCCAGCAGGTACGTGCGTTGCAGTTTGCCGGTGCCGGTGCGCCGCAATTCGGGGACGCGGACCAGGGGACGCGGTAGAAACACCGGATCGAGAGCCGTCGCCAGTTGCGCACGAATGTCCTGCGCCTTGAGCGTGGGGGCGACTACCACTGCGGCCAGACGAGCGTCTTGGGCATCTGGCATCACGAAGCTGCCCTGTTCCACGCCTTCGATAGCGAGCAGGTGACGATTGAGTTCGGCGAGCGAAATGCGCTTGCCCGCAATTTTGACCTGTTCGCTACTGCGTCCGAGCAGGGTAAAACGCCCGTCGTCGTCGAGCCGTATGAGGTCCGATAACGGCCGCCGTGTAGGCAGGTAGGGCGCCCGCACCCAAAATTCTCCGCCATCGTCCACCACCGAGACGTCGGTATACGGCAGCCAGGCTGTCTCGGTGGATGAACGTCGGCTGGCAATCGCACCGGCTTCGCTGCACCCGTACACCTCATGCAGCGCACAACCCATGGTGTGCTCGGCACGCTTGGCGAGCGTTCGTTCGAGTGGCGCGGTGGCGCTCACGATCTGTGCCACCTCCGGCCAGTCGAGTTCGGCCCGCAGGCACACATCCAGATGCAGCGGCGTGGTCACCAGCATGCGCGGCGCATCGAGTGCCGCGAGTGCGGCGCAGACATCGGCCGGGTAGAGCGGCTGACCGCTATGCACTGCATTGGGTCCGAGCAGGGCATACAGTGCGCTTGACTCTAATCCATACGAGTGTTGTGCCGGCACCGTGGCGACGATGTTGTGCCGTGTATCACGGACCCCGAACCGGATCATGGCGCGTGCGGTGGCACCCTGCAACTCGGCCCAGGTCTTGGCTTGCGGCTTGGGCCGTCCGGTACTGCCGGAGGTAAACAGCAGGGCGGCGACCTGTTCGGCGGCGACCTGCGGTATTTCGCCAGCACGCGTCTGTCCAGTTGGCACAGTTGCTTCTACCCAGGCGTCGTCTATGCGATAGGCCGCGTGTTCCGAACCGATGTCGTCAAGCAGTCGCGGCGCGGTACTCGGTGGCAGCAGGGCCGTCTGTGCGCGAAGGAGTAATGCGGCGAAGGCGACCAGGAAATGATAGCGGTCGGTGCACAGCACCAGCGCACGGGTCTGGTCCGGCAGGCGCTCCGCGAGTTGCGCGGCATGGGCCAGAAATGCGGCGCGCGTAATCCAGCGTCCGTGCTGCCAGGCGATCGGGGTATCAAGTGGCGCCGAGCCAAGCAGCGGCAGCAATTCGAGTTGACTCATGGTCGGAACAGGCTTGCGTAGTCGAGGTGGCGCACGCGACCCCAGTCGATTGGTTCACTGGCACGCAAATCCTCGCGCAACCACCAGTGACGCACCAGCCATTCGTTTATAAAAAAGCCAATGGGAACGATGTAGCACACCACGTTCATCCACCACCACCACAGCGCGCCCGTCGGAACGAAGCTTACGATGAGTGAGCCTACGCTCATGGCCGCCATCAACCAGGCCCAGCACTGGGCAACACGGCGCGTGTAGGCGAGTTCGCGCGCGCTGCGGCCGGGTCGGATGGCGCAGGCCATACGGGTGACGATGTCGGTCCTGCCCGCGCTGAGACCGCGAAAGAACAGTGCGCTGATGCAGGCCTGAACGATTGCAGTCGTGAGGCCAATGGCGGCAAAAGGTCCGTTGAGAGTGAACACCGTCACCACCACGATCAGGTTGAACAGGGCAAACAGCGCGCTGCCGCGCTGGCCGACGAACAAGGCCTGAACCAGGCCCAGTGTCAACATCACAAGGAGCAGCCACGCCGCGGGTCGCGCATGGTGCGTGGCCGTAGCAACCGCCACAAGGATTGCGTAGGTTATGCCCAGGGCGACCCACGCAAGGCTGAACAGAAGACGCCGCCGCGTAGCCGGGCCGGATTTGGCGATGTCGGGTTCCATCTGCGCGGCGTGCGTCAGGCCTGCGTTTTCTGACGAGCGGAAATGTAGCCGGCGAGCGCGCGCAGGGAGCGAAACGCCTCGCGATCGCTTTCGTTGTCGGTTTTCAGTTGTACGCCGTATTGCTTGGAGATGGCGAGCGAGAGTTCGAGCGCATCGATGGAATCCAGCCCCAGACCTTCACGAAAAAGCGGTGCCTCGGGCTCGATGTCCTCGGCCGTCACGTCCTCCAGATCGAGTGCGGAAACGATCAGCTGCGCGACTTCCCGCTCCAGATCGGTCATCTTCTCCATGTAAGGCGTCCCCTTTACCCAATTATGTAAGGCAGATTATCCTATATCCTGCGTGTACAGTCGAACATCGCCGCCCAGAATATCCTGCGGCCGCACACGGAGAAGCATTCGATGACGGAAGAAAGGCGAACTCGTCCGGCATACAGCTGCGACGTGGCAGTCATCGGTGGTGGTCCGGCAGGCGCGGCGACCGCTGCGTTGCTGGCCCGCAAGGGACGCGATGTGGTGTTGTTCGAAAAAGGCCATCATCCACGCTTTCATATCGGCGAATCCCTGCTGCCGCAAACCCTGCCGCTGCTCCAGCAGCTCGGTGTGCTGGAACAGGTACACGAGACCATCGGAATACCCAAGCCCGGCGCCGAATTCTGTTCCGACACCCATCCCAATGTCCAGCATACGTATTACTTTTGCGAAGCCTGGGATAAGGACTGGCCGCACTCCTACGAGGTGCGGCGCAGCGAATTCGACAAGGCGCTATTCGACAATGCGACCCGGGAGGGCGTTCGCACATTCGAAGGAATGCGCGTTGGAGCTATCGAGTTCGGCGGGGCGCAGAACAACCGGATGCATGTGAAGGCCGAAGACGGCAGCGAGCAGGTCTGGAGCGCACGTCAGATAATCGATGCCAGTGGGCGCGATACTTTGCTTGCCTCTCGCAACAAGCTCAAGGAAAAAAGCCGCAAGCACAACAGTGCAGCCCTATACGGTCACTATCGAAACGTGGAGCGCAAGCCAGGCGCGGATGAAGGCAACATTACCGTGTGCTGGTTTAAACACGGCTGGTTATGGCTGATTCCGCTGCGCGACGGCACCACGAGTGTGGGTGCGGTATGTTGGCCGGAATACATGAAAACGCGAGATTGTCCGCCCGCGGAGTTTCTGCAACGTACGCTGGCACTTTCACCCGCAATGAGTGCCCGCATGCAGCATGCGGAACTCGCAGGCGAAGTGCAGGCCACGGGAAACTTTACTTATAGCGCGCGCACAGCGTCCGGCGAAGGCTACCTGCTGGTGGGTGATGCCTTCGCCTTTCTCGATCCGGTGTTTTCGAGCGGCGTACACCTGGCGCTGCACAGTGCCTTCAAGGCGGCCGAAGTGGTGAATGTTGTCCTCGATCATCCCGAGCGCGCGCCGCGGCTCACCCGTGAATACGAACGTTATATGCGTCGCGGAATGAAAAAATTCGAGTGGTTCATCTACCGTTTCAATACGCGTGCCATGGAATATCTTTTTATGTCACCGCGCGAAATTCAGCGCATGCCTGAAGCGGTTACAACCATGCTTGCGGGCGACGTGTTTCGCAAGACGCCTATACGTCGTTCGCTGTTTTTTTTCAGGGTGGTGTATTACGTCACCACGGTGGTCAATTTCAAAGCCACGCTGGCCGCCTGGTTTCGGCGTCGGCGCAATATGCGGACAGTGTTCACAGGGGGCACCACCCCTGTCGATCCGCTTTGAAAACTCGTCCCCAAATTTTCAGAGCCGGCAAAGTCCTTCACATGACCAACCTTTGTTCACGCCGAATCTCTTTTGGCGGGTGAGGCGAAGGCGTTGTCCACGGGTAGTTGGCGCCACAGATTCCGGGCGAAAGAAAGGCCGGTGCGGATTTCCGCTGCCAGACGGGTTTTTGCCACGGCCAATTCCTGTGCCCGCGTTTCGGCATCGAAGGGATAGCGCGGATCCTTGGCATAGCGGTGCAGCCACGGACTGGAGAGCGCACGATGAATATCGCCCTCACTCGCCTTCAAGCCCAGATGCACCGCGAGTTGCGTCAACCGCTCCTCCGGCTGGGCCAGAAAGTCATCGAAGCGCCAACCGATAACGCGTTCAGTGTTTTGCGTACGTGCCTGGGCAAAGACGAATTGTGCGGCGCACCAATTGAGCGCAGCGAGTTCCGCATCTTCCAGTGCGCCGAGTAGAGGAGCGGATTCGCCCATGACGGCGATGAGGTCGTGAATCCACTCGCCGGCGGCGAGGCGCACTCCGCGGCGCAGTTCGGGGTCGCGCAGCAGGGTGGCGAGATAATCTTCGAGTGCAACCCACAGGCACAACACCGCCGGAGGCTGTGGGCCGGCGAGCAGTAGCGGGGCGAGGTTGGCGGTGAAGCTGGTGTGCTTGACGATCGCGGCCTGATCCGGAGCGGGCGTTCTGGCAAGCATGGCCTGGGAAAAGCTTAGTGCCGAGGCGAATTCGCCGGCCCGCAAGCGCGCTAACGGCGTCCCCGATAGCCGAGCTTCGGCGGCGAGCGGGTGCAGGATCAATGGTTCGCGCAACACCCAGGCACCGGGCAGTTCGCCCAGCAGCCGCGCGATCAGGGTGGAGCCGACATGGCCGCAGTGGACGATGAGACCACGTGGGGAGCTCGCCGGCAGCCGTGTAGCCAACGCACGCGCGAGCGGCACCCAGACGCCGAGTTCTTTTCCGGTGAGCACGCGCTGATCGAGAAAGGCCGCGTCGCGGATCTGTTCGGGCGTGAGGCGCACCAGCAGCAGGCGCCGGTCGATGACATCCAGTTGATGCGCGAATACTTGCGGGTCGTTGGCGAGGCCGTCGAACCAGGCATCAAGATCGAGCGTGGGGGTTGCCATCGTCTTTAGTCCGTGTCGAAGCGTGACCACCACGGAGCCGATAGCGGCGCTGGTGTGGAGGGCAGCGGTTTAGCGGCAGCTCCAGGCAGTACGCGAAAGACCTGGATGCCGCCCTTGGAACTGAGCGTCATTACTTTTTGAAAATACGGCGGTGCCGGTCGTGGCCGTAGCGCATAGGCGCCAGACTGGGATAGGTTATCGTCATACACCAGCAGATAATCGCCGGAGCGCAGGCGCCCGTCGTGGACGGCTTGGTAAACAGCGCGTGCATCGCGGAACCAGGGCATGGGTGCGCCGAGTTGCCACAGGATGAGAGAACGCGGCCAGCGATACATGGTGAGTCGTCCTGGCGCCGCTGTCACCGTGCCGCGCAGCCGGGCGTAGGCCGCATCGTCATCAATGCGTGGTCCGGCGTGTGGCAGCCACGCGCCTACCAGGACCACGAAGACCAGTAGGACAAAGACGGCCCAGGATGCTACTCCCCGTGTGAGCCACTCCGGCCGGCGACGGGTCAGGGCGTTCAGCGCAAGCAGTGCGAGCGCGGCGAAGGCCGGTGCCGCGGGCAGAATGTACTTGCTCTGTTTGGAGGCCGAGATGGAGAAGAACACCAGCGTGGTCACGGCCCAGGCGAGGGCGAGTCGCGTGCCGGGTTCGCGCAACCGCCGCGCCGCGATCACCAGTCCGAACGGTACAGCTAGCGACCACGGTAGATAATCGGTCCAGAAGCTTTGTGCGTACAGCCACCACGGATTGGCATGGCCGCCGGCACCGGCGACGAAACGGGTGAAGTTGTCGTACACAAGCGCGGCGCGTACAAAACCCCAGCCGGCGGTGAAACCGCAGGCCACATACCAGGCGGCGAGCGGCGCGATGGCGAGCAACACGCCGCGCAGCGGCGCAAGGCGCCATACGCGACGGGGCAGCTCGCGCCACGGATTGGCCCCGGCGGCCGCGGCGAGTATCAGATCGAACCCCACGGCCAGTGCCACCAGCACCAGGCCCAGCGGACCCTTGGCGAACACGGCCAGTGCGGTGCCGCCCCATAGTAGCCACGGGAACCCCCCGCGCGCAGCGTGGCGCATATATCCGAGCAAGGCGAGCGTGACACCAACGCATAGCCATGCGTCGCTCTGCGCAATAAAAAAGTTATAAAGCGCTGCCGGCGCAACGAGTACGGTGACCGGCAGCAACCAGCGTGGCAGCGCGGGCAGTAGCTGACGGGCCAGCGCATACAGTGCGCCGAGCCATACCCACAGCGCGATCAGATTGGGCAGGCGGATGGCGGGCAAGGTGGGCAGGCCTAGCTTCGCGAATACCAGCGCCATCCAGTAATAGAGTGGCGGGTATTCGATGTAGGGCAGTCCGTTTTTTTCCGGGATCAGCCACTGATGATGCGCGAGCATTTGCTGCACCGCCACGGCAAAGCGCGTTTCCATCGACGGGATCGGGCCGTGATTCCACAGGCCGAGCGCAAAGGCGAGTGTCGCGAGCGTTACGGCAATCGCCAGGGGCAGCCAATCGGGGAGCGCGCGGCGGTCGATGAACATCGCAGAAGGGCCGGGAAAACTTTAAGATTGTCGCACAGCGGACAAGCCCTATCCTATACTTAGTGCCAAGCTATCCAGGGAGCGCACCATGGAAGCCGCTCCGCGGCTGGAAATTACCGAAGAGGAGGGTCGGCGCCGGGTGACGGTCGCGGGCGATTGGCGTTTGCAGGCGTTGCTCAACGGCGAGAGCGATGCCCTTGAACGGTTGGAGGCGTTTCGTGCTCGTCCGGACGACGTTTGGGATCTCAACGAACTCGGGCGTCTCGACAGCGCGGGGGCACTGATCTTCTGGCGAGCCTGGAACGGACGCGAGCCCGAGACGATCGAAGGGCTCGGTGAGCACCAACGCTGGATCGAGCGCTTCGCCGATGCGAAACTTCGGCGCCCGCCGCTCCCGGGACGCTTCGACTGGCTGCGCCGTCTGCTGCCTGCGTTGGGCGACTCTATCGCGGGCTTCGTCGCTCAGTGTTACGGCATTGTGCTTACCGGTGGGCAGTTGTTCGTGGATCTATGGCACTGCGCCTTGAATCCGCGCCTTTTCCCGCTGCGTGAACTCTCCGCTGCCATTTACCGCGCGGGCGCCCAGTCGCTTTTTCTCGATGCCTTTTTGGGGTTGATCATCGGCTTTGTGCTCACTTGGCAGATCGGTGGGCAGATCGCGCGGTTCGGTCTGAACTCGGCGGTGATTGGCGCGATCGGACTCGCCTTCACCCGCGAGCTGGGTCCCTTCATTGCGGCGTTGGTGCTGGTTGGACGCAACGCCAGCGCCACCACCGCCGGCATCGGCGCGATGCACATCACCGAGGAGATTGATGCGTTGCGTGCCTTTGGCGCCTCGCCGAGTCTGCGCGTGCTCCTGCCGCGCATTCTCGGCATGACGATCGCGATGCCGCTGCTGGTGGTGTGGACCGATTTCTGGGGCGTGATCGGTGGCGTCTATGTTTCGAGCCAGACGCTGGGACTTACCTGGCACATGTGGTTTAACCAGTTCCCCGACGCCGTGCCGATCTCAGATTTTTTCATGGGCATCGGCAAGGGCGCCTTGTTCGGTTTTATCATCGGGTTGGCGAGCGCCTACTATGGGATTAACTCCCCGCCTGACACCCAAGGGTTGACGCGCAACATTACCCGTGCGGTGGTGGTCGGCCTTGCAATGGTGCTCGTCATCGAGAGCGCATTCGGCATTCTCTTCAGCGGGGTCGGTCTGTGAGCGAGGCGGCGAAAAATGAAGCGAGCGCCGTGGCACATGGACAGGCACGGGAGACGCAGGAAACCATCGTGTGCGCACGCGGAATCGAGACCCGAATCGGCGATACTGTCATTCACGAAGCGGTGGACCTGACCGCCTACCGCGGCGAGGTGCTTGCAATCGTCGGAACCAGTGGCGGCGGCAAGACCACATTGCTTCGTGAGATCATCGGGCTGCGCAAGCCCACGACAGGCACAGTCGAGATTTTCGGCCAGGATATCCACCAACTCGACTGGCGCGAGGCACACGCGCTGCGCAAGCGTTGGGGCATCATGTTTCAGCAGGGAGCGCTGTTCAGCGCGCTCACGGTGTTCGACAACGTCGCCTTTCCGCTGCGCGAGCTACGTAGCATGGGTGAGCGTCTGGATGAGGATCTGGTGCATGAGCTCGTTATGCTCAAGCTGCAAATGACGGGACTTGCCGTGGAGGATGCGAACAAGCGCCCGGCGGAGCTTTCCGGTGGCATGGTGAAACGCGCCGCGCTTGCCCGTGCGCTTGCCGTCGAGGCGGAGTTGCTGTTTCTTGACGAACCGGTCTCGGGGCTCGATCCCGAGACCGCGCACGATCTCGACGGGGTGCTGGGCGATCTGCATAAGGAACTCGATCTTTCCATCGTGATGGTGAGTCACGATCTCGACTCGGTTGCCGCGCTCGCCAACCGGATTGCCGTTCTTGCCGAAAAGCGTATCCTGTTCGAGGGGCCGCTCGATGAATTGCCCGACTCGGAGGTGCTCGAACATCCCGCCGTCAAGAAGCTTTTCGAAGGTGCGCGTGGTGCTGCGCTGCGCGCGCGAATGCAGAAATAGGTCGGAGAATTTCGATGGAAGACCGCTCGCACGCCCTGATAGCCATCATATTTCTCGTCGTGTTCGGGGTCGGTGCTGTCCTCATCGTGTGGTGGATTGTCACACCGGGGGCCGTGCGCGTGCCCTATGTGTTGGAGGCAAAATCGAGTGTTGCGGGGCTGGGTCAGGGTTCGGTGGTGCAGTTCGACGGCGTGAAGATCGGGGTCGTGAAATCCATCCGCATTAACCCCAGGACTCACCGCTCAATACGCGTCAAGATCGCCATAGACAAGAATTTCCCGCTGCCGAACGGCACCTATGCCACGGCCGGCTCCAGCGGCCTGGTTGGCCCCTCGGTCGTGAATATGCATTTGGGCAAGGGCCCCGGGATCATTCACACTTCGGCAGCGAACCCGGCGCATATCCGCATCAAGCAGGGTGGCCTGTCCGCGATGATGAATGAAGCCGGCGAAATCATGAGCAAGGCGAAGCAGACGCTGGATTCGGTGCAGAAAATTGCCTCGCAAAAGAATGCCGAGCGCGTAACGGCTACGCTCGAAAACATCAAGCAGGCGAGCGCGAAGCTCGTCGTCCTGGAGAAAGATATCGCACCAGCTGCGCAGCGGGCCCCACAGCTGATCGCCCAGGTGCAATCTACATTGAGCGCTGCGCATCGGGTATTGATCCAGGCCGACAAATTGGTGGCCAGCGCCCGTCAGCCCGTCCGGCGCATCGGCGCTGCAGCAAGTGCTGCCGCCGGGCTGGCGATGCAGCTTAATCAGTCCACGGCGCCACAATTGAACGCGTTGATGCGCCGTCTGCGCACACTCAGCGGACGGTTGCAAGCGCTGATCGATACGCTGCAACGTACGCCGCAAAGCTTGATCAAGGGTCCCGCACGTAAACTCGCCGGGCCGGGAGAAACCCGAGGAACGCCGCAAAGATCGCATGGCGGTGGTTAGTTCTACGCGCGCAAGGATCGCTCTGGCAGTATTCGGACTGTTATTGATGGGGGTTGCTGGAACGGCTCGTGCCGGGTGCAACGGCGAGGCGACTCCGCTGCATGCGTTAAGTGCCTTGTCGGGTCATGAACGAGTCGATGTGCGTGGCGTAGTGATTGCGGTTTTCCCTGGCCTGAAAGGTTTTTTCCTTGAAGCGGCGCACGCCGACTGGGACACGAACCCAAAGACGAGCGAGGCGGTGTTTGTCTATCGCGGACGGCACCCACTGCATCTCGACGTGGGTACGCGCATCGCATTCAACGCACGCTATCAACTTTTTCACGGGGTGCCAGAACTGTCGCGTGTCCGCGCGCTCAGCCGTTGCGGACAGGCTCAGTTGCCACCCACTGTTGATTTGTCTTTGCCGCTCGCGGCGGGCACATGGACTGCGCGGCGCGGCATGCGTGTACGTATTTCGCAAGCGCTTACGGTGGGCGATCTGGGCGACTTCGTGCGTTATGGTGAAGTACGGGTGAGCGCGGACGGTCGCCACTTTGCCCCCACCGCGCAGACGGTACCCGGACCGGGCGCGGCGAGTCTGGAACGTGTGGAGTCAAGCCGTCTGCTGTGGCTCGATGACGGCAGCAGCCAGGCCCACCCTCTGCACTTACGACTGGGCACTGTGCGTTTCGATGCACAGCATCCGTTGCGTTCCGGGCAGATGCTGCATACGGTCACCGGCATCGCTTACCGTGCCTTCGGACGCAACTTGCTGGAGGTCACCGCACTGGATGTGGATGCGGGCGCCAATCCGCGTCGCACGGTCGCCGAGTTGCATCTGCCGACGGGGCTGCGTGTGGTGAGCTTCAATGTCGAGAATTATTTCAACCGGGCATTGACCGGTTCGCCCTTTCCGACCGAACGCGGTGCTCGAAGCGCCACTCACTTTCGCTGTCAGACGCAGAAGCTGGTGGCGGCGTTCGCACAGTTGCGCCCTGTCGTCGCGGGAGTGCAGGAAATCGAGAACAACGGGTATGGTAATGGCGGCGCACTCGCCACCCTGGTCGGTGCGCTTAATCATCGCATCACCGACGCGGCCTATCACTTCATTCGCCCGCCGCACCGGGAACATCTGGGGACCGATCTGATCGCTCCGGCGCTGCTTTACGATGCGCAGCACGTGATGCCGCAGGGCCGCGTCGCAGTACTCTCTGCGCCCGCATCCAATCACGCGCTCTACGAGGGGTTACCGCGTCCCGCGCTGGCGGCGAGTTTTAAGCGCAAGGATAACGGGGCCGTGTTCACGGTGGTGGTCGTGCACCTGCGTTCCAAACGCAGCCGTTGCGGTGGCGGTCTCGACAGTCACGCAGGCGCAGGGCATTGTGCTTTGGCGCGCACTCAGGCGAGTCGGTATCTCGCGCACTGGGTCGCCAGCCGACCCACAGGAGTACGGTCGGACGCCGTGGTGTTGCTCGGGGATTTCAACGCCTATCCCCACGAATCGGCCATGCGGGTTTTGCAGCGTGCCGGGTGGCGCACCGAACCGCCGCTCAATGCGCAACATCCCGCCTACAGCGAAAGCGGAAGCTGGGGTGCAGGACGGCTCGACTATATTTTGGTTTCGCCCGCTCTTGCCACTGCAGTGCGGGGCGCGGCGATCTGGCACAGCGATGCGGATGAAGCGCCGGGTTTCGGCTACGCGGGACGTCCCGCGTGCACTGGTACGGCTGCGCCGTATCGTGCTTCCGACCATGATCCGGTCGTTGCCGTGCTGGGCCAGTGAGGGTTACATGAATGCGCGGCGGGCCTTGCAGACGCGAGGTCGCGAGCGTCTGACCGACATTGGTCTGGCCGAGGCGGAACTCGGTGCGCCGGGTGCGCTGGCCGCGGCACTCGGCTGGAGTGACTTTCTGTATCGCACCCTGTTGAGCGCTGGCGCCTCGGCGGCTACGGCTTTGCTTGCGCGTGCGGCGGTGCCGCAGAGTCGCGCGGACTGGCGCGAAACAGCCGCGGTGCAGGAAGGCCTCGCGTTGATCGCGTTGCGTGAAATGGCCGGTCTGCAATCGGTGCGCGCAAGCCTGCTGGCGGCGAGCAAACTCGCGGAGGCGACCCTTACCCGAGCGCTGGCCGCCAGTGCCGAGACGGATGCGCCAGAGCTGGTCGTGTTCGGACTCGGCAAACTGGGCGGACGTGAACTCAATTTTTATTCCGATCTCGACTTGGTTTTCGCACACACGGGTTCCGGCGAACGCGATGACCGGCGTTATCTGCGTCGTGCGCGCGCTGTGCTGGCGCGGCTGGAGGGCGGGTTCCGGATCGATCTGCGCTTGCGGCCCTTCGGCCAGTCCGGACCGCTCGTGATGAGTCTCGGTGCGATGGAAACCTATTTTCAGCATCACGGCCGCGACTGGGAGCGTTACGCCTGGCTCAAGGCGCGCAGCGTGGCGGGCGCGCGTGCTGCGGGTCGCGATTTTCTGCGTCAGTTACACCCTTTTATTTACCGCCGCTACCTCGATTATCACGCCGTCGAGGCGCTGCGCGAAATGAAGCGTCAGATCGAAGTCGAAGCGGGTGATAGCGCGGCAGACATCAAACGCGGACCGGGTGGCATTCGTGAAATAGAATTCATCGTGCAGGCCTTTCAGCTGGTGCGCGGTGGGCGCGAAGCGGCGTTGGCCGGCAGTGGTTTGCGTGCGGCGCTCGGCGCTGTGCAGCGGCTCGGGCATCTTGCTCAAGCCGATGCCGCAGCATTGAACGCCGCCTATTACTTTTTGCGCAGAGTCGAAAACCGGTTACAGATGGCGACGCTTGCTCCGGTACATACGTTGCCGGAAGACCCCATGCAGCAGGCGCTGTTGGCGGCGAGTCTGGAGTTCGATGAAACCGCGGCGTTTTCACAGACGCTGAAGATGCACCGCGAGCGGGTGCGGACTATTTTCTCGGATATCCTGGGCGCGCCGCCGCGCACCCGTCCGGCCCGCAATGCGGCACAACTTCTGTGGCGCGGCGAACAGCTTGAACAGGCTTCCGCCGAGTTGGGATTGGGAGAAGGCGTGGAGGCGCTGAAGAATTTTCAGCAGTCGCGGGTAGTGCGTTTGATGAGCGAGCGTGGCCGCCGTGCGCTGGATCGACTGGGGCCGGAGTTGATCGCGGCTGCGGTCGCCGAGCGCGATCCCGATGCGGTGTTGCAACGCTTGCTTGGCCTGCTCACTGCGTTGGTTCGACGCAGTGCCTACCTGGCGTTGCTGGTCGAGCGTCCTGCAGCACGCGCCCGGCTGGTGCACCTGGTTGGCCGCAGTCCGTGGCTGGCCGAGCGTCTGGCCGCCACCCCAGCCGCGCTCGACGAACTTCTGGACGAACGGGTGTGTGCACCCGCGGCACCGGCGCAGGTAGCACGTCAACTTCGCGCCATCGTTGACGTGGGTACGTCCAGTGAAGAAGCTGCCGAACGGTTACGCGAGTTCAACGAACTGCAACGTTTGAAGATTTCCGCGGCCTGGATCGACGGCAGCTTCGCTCCGGAGCGCGCCGAGCGGACGTTGACGGTGCTCGGCGAGCGCAGTGTGCGCGCAGCGGTAGAGCTCGCCGCCGCGCGCATGCGGGCTCGTCACGGCAGCCTCGAGCATGAACTGCTGGCCATTGCTTACGGCAAACTCGGCAGCCGCGAATTGGGCTTTGCCTCCGATCTCGATCTGGTCTTCGTGTACGACACCGCGCACACTACTGCCGAGGACGGGCTGGCCGCGGAAAGCTATCTTGCCCGTCTCGCCCAGCGCAGTATTTCGGTGCTCGGCATGCCTACGCTGCTCGGTCCGCTGTATGCGGTGGACACGCGCTTGCGGCCCGAGGGCGCGGCCGGTCTGCTACTGTCGCGCTTCGATGCATGGCAGCGTTATCAACATGAGCAGGCGTGGCTGTGGGAACGTCAGGCCCTGCTCCGGGCGCGTCCGGTAGCGGGCAGCGCACGACTCGCGCGCCTGTTCCATGTCGAGCGTCGGCGCCTGCTCACACGCGCGATCGAACCCGCAACGCTGGCCCGTGAACTGCGTGCCATGCGTGCCCGGGTGGCGGAGGTGGGACCTGCGCGCAACGCCACCGGAGCGGCGCTCGTCGATGGCGAATTCCTTGCCGCTCTGTGGTTGCTGAAGGCGGCGCCGCAGGACCCCGCGGTCATCCGCGCCAGCGGACTCGCGGCGCAAATGACAGCGCTGGCCCGCGCCGGACATGTGCCCGCGGCACCGGATCTGGCGTGGGCGGTGGCCAGTCTGCGCGAGGCGACCAACCGGCGCGTGCTCGGCCTGGCGCCCGATACGTCGGCCGAAACCCGGGCCCGCGAGTTCATTGCGGAGCGGTGGGCTCACGCATTCGAGACAGCGTCAACTACAACGC
>JBOHZI010000021.1:0-15761 GCA_050738295.1 Gammaproteobacteria bacterium | reverse complement strand
CTCTGATGGTCTTCCATCAGAGGAGTCTCCCCCTCGGAAGCACGATAAGTCGGATATAAATCCGAGGAAGTAGCCGACTCAGGCGTCTGAGTTGTTTTGGCCGCCTGTACCTTCGTAATCCCCAGCGCAGCGCCACTCAGCACAAATACCAAAACCATCCATCTGCGTCTGGCCATTGTTCGTTTCGCCCCATTTCGCAAAATTGGTGCTGACGGAGAGATTCGAACTCCCGACCCGCTGTTTACAAAACAGCCGCTCTACCAACTGAGCTACGCCAGCCCCGTGCTCGCAGTGCGCATTTTATCAGCCCCCGCCCGCGGGCGTCATGCAGGCACTCGGTGTAGCGGCGGTTGCGGGAAACGCGGCGCGGGCGCTGGCCGTGGCCGGCACCTGTACCGCCCACTGCGGCGTGCCCCGAAAACGCTCGCGTATCTGCGGTTGAAACCCCAGCGCCCGCACATGCTCAGCCCGTTTGCGAGCATGATCGAGATCGTGGAACAAGCCCAGCGAGAGGCTGATTTGCCCCGTCTGCGAGCCACTCAGTACTAACAGATCCTCGATGCCGCCACTCCGCAGTCTGGCGGCGGCGGCCTGCGCCGCGGCGGTATCGGGAAACCCTCCCAGAAGTACCCAGTAGCCACTCGCCCCCGCTTGCGCTTTGGTGACAGCATGCGCATCGAAACCCCGCCGCCGCAAGCGTGCCGCATGGGCGTCGGCAGCCGTCGCATCGGCACTCGGCGTCAACAGCAGGCAGTGACCCGCGCCCGCATTGTCGCCGATCAGTTGCAGCGGATGTCGCACCGGCGCCGTGGCCACCAGACCGGCGTCGAGCGGCTGCGTGCCGGGCGTTACCCAACGCAGCCAGAAGAATATGGCGAAATTAGCCAGTACGGCGATCAGTACCGCGACCTTCATTTTGGCTCCCGGGCCAGCAGCCCCAACCCGTCAAGCACGAGATGTGGCATAGGTTGCCACGGCGACGCGAGATGCGCGAGGATCGTTTCGGCATCGCCGCCCGTAATGAATAGCCGGCACGGCGACTTTTCCGCTGCGGATACACGAGCCTGTACACGCTCGAGCAACCCGGTCACGGCCTCCATGCACCCCGCAGCCACCGCCGCAGGCGTGTCCTGCCCGAATGCGGGAATGTCCTGGATATCTCCATCAATGGCCTGCACCGTCAAACGCGTGTTGCGCACGAGCGCAGCACGCATCGCCCCCAGACCGGGCGCGATCAAACCGCCGTGATGCACACCGTCGGCATCGACATAATCCAGGGTAAGCGCCGTGCCGCAATCGGCCACGAGCAGCGGCCCGCCGTGCACATAAAAAGCCGCCACCACGGCCGCCCAGCGATCGACCCCGAGTTGCGCCGGATCGCGATAGCCGTTGCGCACTCCGCCGGCCTCCGCCGTGGACCGCAATAATTCGGGCGTCGTATTCCAGCAGCGGCGCAGCGTCGAGCACAGGACTTCGGTTACCTCCGCCGCGGCCACGCTGCCGACAACGACACGCTGGGGGAACGGCGCGCCGAGGCGAGCAACCAGCACCTCGCCCGGCCGGCCCTCATGCACGGCTACGCCGAAGCCGTCCGGCCCCCGCCATGCAACCTGTGTGCTGCCCAAGTCGACGATCAACGCAGCCTGTGAATCAGACATTACCCAGACTCACTTCGCCGGCCGTATAGCGGGACAGGCCGGTCGGGGTTTCCACCACGATCTCGCCCAGCGGCCCGACACCCCGCGCCACACCGCTCACCGTGTCATCCCCGTTTGCAAGCTGAACCTGACGCCCGGCGAGCACGTCCAGTTGTGCAAATTTGTGCGCGAACGGTTCAAAACCCGAGCGCTCAAACTTCAGTAAGGCAGCCGCCAACGCCCGCGCCACCTTGATCGCCAACACATTACGGGATGACACCGGCGCCAGATCGGCCAGCGCTACCGTGACCCGTCCATCAAGCGCGGGCGCGGCATGTACATTCAGTCCGACCCCAATAACCAGGCGCGGCTCGCGTCCGCCCGCAGCCTCGACCATCACACCACCCAGCTTGGCACCGCGCGCATACAGATCGTTCGGCCATTTGAGTCCAATGCCGGGGAAACCGCACACGGCCAGTGCTTCCGCCACGGCTACGGCCATGGCAATCGCCAGACCATCCACTCGAACCATCCTCAGTGGCAGACCATAAGAGAGCGCGAGACCCGAGGCAAAGGGTTGCACCCAAGCGTGTCCGCGTCGCCCGCGTCCGGCCGTCTGGGTTTCGGCCAGACAGAGACTGGGCCCCGGCCCCCGACCAGCGAGCATATTGGTGGACTCACAAATACAGTGCACCTTGACCGCCGGCGGCGAATTCAGATCGGCCAGGCCGGCGGCTATCGTCGTGGCGTCGAGCGCATCGCTCAGTTGCAGACTCAGTCCCGCTGCATCTTCATGCACCGGCACACCCAGCGCCATCAACGCGGCAAGCCGCGACGCAAGCTGGTGTGCTTGCAGCCCAAGACCCGCGGCAACCTCGGCACGCAGCAACGGCGCTGGAGTCTCCGCCAGAAACGCAGCGAGGACGTCGAGATCAGCCGCGTCCACGGCCCAGCAACCACACTCGGCGAAAGCGATGCTCGGTGCCGCGCGCCAAGCGCACCAGATTGCTCCGGTGCGTGAAGAAAAGAAACACGGCCAACGCAATGGCAAACAGCAGCAGCGCTGATAGTCGTCCGCGCTCCACAGCGACAATAAAAATCGGGAACGCGAGCGCGCCGCACAGAGTGGCGGCACTGACATATCCGGTGAGCACCAGTACCACGATCCACACTCCAGCCACTACGGCCAGGGCCAGCGGACTGAGTATCAGAATCGCCCCCAGCGCCGTGGCAAACCCCTTGCCGCCACGGAACCGGAACCACAGGGGAAACACGTGGCCCACTATCACCGCCCCGGCGCAAGCCGGCGCAAGCCACGAGACAGCCGCGGTATTCAGCAGTGGTAAAAAAGCGACGGCGATCACACCCTTGCCGGCATCGAAAGCGAACACTGCGGCGCCAAACCAGGGACCACGCGCACGTACCGCATTGGTAGCGCCGGCGTTGCCACTGCCCTGGGCACGCAAATCTACCCCTGCCAATCGGCCGAGCAACAGTCCACCCGGCACGGAACCCAGCAAATAGGCCACCACAATGGCTATAGCGCTCCAGATCACGTCATTGTTCTCCCGGTTGAATGCGCATTGTACGGAGCCGGATTTGCGTTTGTTCCTTCAATACGTTAATATTTCGTGTAATGAAATATTCGCACTGTAGAAATTACGGGTAGAAACATGACCCAGTCCAATGCCGATGAAACCGGAAATGTGCTGCGCGATGTGCGTCGCATCGTGCGAGCGCTCTCACTGGCCGGCCGCGATCTGGCCCGCAGTCACGACCTGACCGTGCCCCAGTTGCTGTGCCTGCGCGTGCTCAGGGATGCGGGCCTGCTTACAGCCGGCACGCTGGCGACGGCCCTGTCACTGTCGCCGCAGACAGTGACCGGATTGCTTGACCGTCTGCATGCGCGCGGTCTGATCGAGCGCACCCGCTCGGAAACTGATCGGCGTCAGGTGCTGATCCGGCTGAGCGAACGCGGCGAACAACTGCTGACCACCACGATACCTTCATTACAGGATCGTTTCGTGGAGCGTTTCGGCGCCCTGCCTGCTGCCCGCCGCCGGACACTCGCCGACGCACTGGCCGCCATCGTCAACCTGCTCGAAGCGGAAGCGCTTGATGCAGCGCCCTTGTTGGCACCGGGGCATGCGCTGAGCACATCATCCTCTGCTATCGAACCCGCATTGGAAGCCTCACTGGCTGCCCGAGATACATCACCCGCACGGAGCCGTACGGCATGAACGAGACGAATCTGAAGCTGCGTTCGCCCTGCGCCGAGGATGGCCAACACATCCACGCCCTGGTGGACACCGATGCCACGTTGGAGATCAACTCGGCCTATTGCTATGTGTTGCTGTGCACCCATTTCGCGCAGCACGGCATTGTTGCCGAACGCAACAACGAACTGGCCGGCTTTGTCTGCGCCTACCGTCCGCCCAGTGACCCCGAGGCTGTTTTCGTATGGCAGGTCGGCGTCGCCCCCGCCGGGCGCGGACAAGGGCTCGGCAAGCGCCTGCTGCATGCGCTGGTGCGCCAACCGGCGAACCGCGATGCGCGTTACCTTACCGCCACGGTGGATGCCGACAATCAGGCCTCCAACAAATTGTTCGCGGCCTTTGCTCGCGAACACGGTGCGCCACTGGCGACCGAAACCGGCTTTCCGAGCGAACTGTTCCTGCCCGGTCACTCCGCCGAACCGCTGCTGCGCATCGGGCCACTCGGAACTCGCGATTAATTATCAATTCATTGGCCATTAAAGGCCAATGAATGCTGAACGAACTACATGCTTATCGGAATCACAGGAGATACACGACATGAGTAACACTGAAACTTTCACCCAGCTCGAATCCGCGGTGCGCAGTTACTGCCGCAGCTTCCCGGTCGTGTTCGACAAAGCCGAGGGCAGCTGGCTCACCGACGAAAGCGGCAAACGCTATCTCGACTTTTTCGCCGGCGCGGGCGTGCTCAACTACGGGCACAACAATCCGCGCATGAAGAAGGCGCTAATCGAATACCTCGAGGGCAACGGTATCGTGCACAGTCTCGACATGTACACCGTCGCCAAGCGCGCATTCCTGGAGCGCTTTAATGAAGTGATCCTCAAGCCGCGTGATCTCGAGTACCGCGTGCAGTTCCCCGGCCCCACCGGCACCAATGCGGTGGAATCAGCCGTCAAGCTCGCGCGCAAGGTCACCGGACGCGAAAGCATCATTGCCTTCACCAATGCCTTTCACGGCATGACGCTCGGCGCGCTCGCCCTGTCCGGCAACCAGTTCAAGCGCGCCGGCGCCGGCGTACCGCTGTCCAATGCCACACCGATGCCGTTTGCGGGCTACCTCGGTGAGGGCGGCGACACGCTCGCCTACCTGGAAGCGGTGCTCGACGACTCCGGCAGCGGTGTCGACAAGCCGGCGGCCATCGTACTCGAAACCGTGCAGGCCGAGGGCGGCATCAACGTGGCCAGCAACGAGTGGCTGAAGCGTCTTGCCGGTATCGCCAAGGCCCATGACGTGCTGCTCATCGTCGACGACATCCAGGTCGGTTGCGGGCGCACAGGCACGTTCTTCAGCTTCGAAGACGCCGGCATCAAACCCGACATGGTCACGCTCTCCAAATCGCTTTCGGGCTACGGTCTGCCGCTCGCGGTGGTACTGATTCGCCCCGACCTCGACCAGTGGGAACCCGGCGAGCACAACGGCACCTTCCGCGGTCATAACCCCGCCTTCGTGACGGGTACGGCGGCGCTCGAATACTGGCGCGACGATACTTTCCAGCGCGACACCTTGCGCAAGGCGGAAACGGTGTCCAAACGCCTCGAAAAGATCGCTGGTCAGCACAAGGAAATAACCGAAGTGCGCGGACGCGGGCTGATCCAGGGCCTCGCCTTCAGCGACGAAGACGCCGCCGGCCGCGCCTCGTCCGCCGCCTTTGAGCGGGGATTGATCATCGAAACCGCAGGCGCCGGAGACGCCGTACTCAAACTGCTGCCACCGCTCACGATCAGCGACGAGGATCTCGGCGCCGGACTCGACATCATCGAAGACAGCGTCGCCAAGGCACTGACCAAACGCAGCGCAGCCTGATCCGCATCCGCGCTACTCAAGCTGGCAAAAGGGCCGCGGCATGCCGCGGCCCTTTTTGTTTTCAGCGGCGCCTCCGCTCGACTCGCAACACCACACTCGGCAGGCCGCCCTCCTGCTATATCATGGAGCGAAAAGGCACACAGGATTAACCATGGGCAACCGTTTGAGCCGCATCTATACACGCACGGGAGACGACGGGACCACGGGACTCGCCGACGGCAGCCGTATCGCCAAAACGAGCACGCGAGTCGAAGCCTACGGCACAGTGGACGAACTCAATGCCGCGCTGGGTTTGATCCTGGCCACAGCCGTGCCAGCGCCCGTGCGCGAAACGCTTACGCGCATTCAGCACGAGTTGTTCAATCTGGGCGGCGAACTGGCCACGCCCGGCGCCACGCTGATAACGGCCGAAGCCGTCACTCGCCTGGAGCAGGAGCTGGACGGCTTCAACGCTGCACTGCCCCCACTCAAGGAATTCATTCTGCCCGGTGGCGGTCAGGCGGCAGCGGCCTGTCATCTGGCCCGCACCGTGGCGCGCCGGGCTGAACGGCGCCTAAGCGCCCTGGCCAGCGAAGAGACCATGAACCAGGCCAGCCTGCACTATCTCAATCGTCTGTCGGATCTGCTTTTCGTGCTGTGCCGCGTGCTGACCCGCGCCGCCGCGGGAGAAGAAATCCTGTGGGAGAGCACGCGACTGGAGCGCATCAAAAACCGCTGAATCGGTACCAACAAGGTCAACGCGTAACGGGGTAAATACGCTGCCGGGCCTGCTGCAGATCGCGACACACGGCGAGTGCGCCCCGCAGCAAGCGGGGTGTCGCCCGTCCCAGCACCGTGGCGGGGACTGCAAAAAGATTGCCCTGCCTGACCGCTGGCAACCAGGTCCAGCGCTTCCATGCATCCAGCATCGCCTGTGCGCCCGGCCCCGAGCCGACGAGAATGACCTGCGGCTTGCGGGCCAGCACCGCGCCACGGGACACCACCGGCGCCAATTTCCCAAGATCCGAAAACACGTTGCGCCCGCCACACAGACTCAGAACCTGGCTGATGATCTGCTGCCCGCCTATGGTGTAAAGCGGATGCTCTGAAATCTCGTAGAACACACTTAGCGAACGCCTGTGTGCGTAGGTTCGCTCCAGTCGATTCCGCGTGGCGACAAAGGCATCGGCCGCACGATTCGCCACGGCTGTGGTGCCCGCGAGCCGTCCGATGCGCCTGATCGAACGGGCGATATCGTCAAGCTTGCGCGAGGCTACCAGCATGAGAGGCAAACCGAGACGTTGCAGCGCCTGGCGTTCGCTGGGTGAAGTGCCGCTGGCCCAGCCGATGACCAGATCCGGCTTGAGGGCCACGATGCGCTCCAGATCGATACGAAAGGCATCGCCCACGTGCGGCAAATTGCGCGCCGTGGCGGGCCAATCGCTATAGGAGGAAACCGCCACCAGATGTGAGCCGGCGCCAGCCGCATAAACGAGTTCGGTCACATTCGGTGCCAGGCTCACGATGCGCTGTGCCGGTGCGTTCAGACGTATCTCGTGGCCGAGGCCGTCCGTGACCTGCACCGGCGACGCCACCGCCTGGACACAGACCGCACTCGCTACCAGACAGAGGGCTAGACGCAGAATCAGAACAACCAGCCAAGCAGGGTGAGCAGACCAATTACGGTCAACCAGATAATGAAGCCCCGCCAGATCAGATCCACTGCCGCATGAATCAGTTCCACCTCATCGGTGGCAGCTCCCGCCACGGCACGCACGGCACGACGCCCGGCATAGGCCAGCACGACGCTGCCCCGGTCCCAGAAGTGTGTGCGTGTTTCGCTCCAGGCACGGCGAATGTCGGTCAGTGCTTCGTCGAAATTGCCGGCCACAGCATAGGTGATCGCCAGCAGATGCAACGGTATCCAGGCCAATATTCGTTTCAGCCCGAGTGTCCAGTGGGCATAAACGCTGTCCGGTACATCGAATGCTGCACGCGGCGCCAATGTATCGGCGCCGCGGTAAAGCACGGCACCGAAGGGACCGAGCAACGCAAACCAGAATACAACGCAGAACAGGTAATCCCCGGCGCGGGCCAGCACCGCCTCGGCCACGTCTTCGCCGGCGTCCGCCAGATCGGCAGGCGGCTCCTTCTCCAGCAGTAACGCGGCGATCGCGCGCGCGCGCAAGGTATCGCCCGCCGCGCGTGCCCGCAGATAAGCAGACGCTTCCAGCGTGAGATTGCGCGGGCCCAGGCATAACACCAGGATCAGCACGCCATAAACAAACCCGAGGACGGGATTCAGGCGTACAAGCCCCACTCCAATCGAACCGAGCACAATGGCCGGCACCACGCTGGGGGCCAGAGCCGCCAGCACTTGCGCCGGCTCGCCCGCACGCTGCGCCGTCAGCGCCCAGCGGGCCAGGGGAGCTTCGTACCAGTGATGCAAGCGCAGATGCTCAAACCAGCGCATGATCTGATCCAGCAGAAGCGCCACCAGGATGATAATGAAATTCATGACTCGACGTCCCGGCTCGGGTTCTTTATCGGTTCGCGGCTGAAATTGTACCCCGCCTGCGCCAGCTTGCTCGTCAAATGCCGCCAGTCGAACACGGGGCCGGGATCGGTCTTGCGCCCGGGCGCTATGTCGCTGTGCCCGGCAACGCCCTGTTCTCCGATAGCTGGATAATGCCGGTGCAGCGCCACAATCACGGATACCAGACGTTCGTATTGGGCATCGGTATAAGGGATATCATCCGTGCCTTCCAGCTCGATGCCAATGGAAAAATCGTTGCATGCATCACGCCCCTGCCACCGCGAGCGTCCAGCATGCCAGGCGCGCCGCGCGCAGGACACAAACTGGATCAAAGCGCCGTCGCGTTGCACGTACAGATGCGGAGCAACGCGCAATGCCGCGAGTCGAGCAAAATACGGATGTGTGTCGCGGTCAAGCCGACCACTGA
This sequence comes from Gammaproteobacteria bacterium, assembly GCA_050738295.1. Lineage (GTDB taxonomy): Bacteria > Pseudomonadota > Gammaproteobacteria > JAKDMP01 > JAKDMP01 > JBAUSV01. The sequence goes on along the minus strand of JBOHZI010000021.1, from coordinate 7,100 downwards.
AAAAGTCCTCGACCCACGATCCGCCAAACTCACCCGGCGGCAGGCTTACCCCGTGAATAACGATGAGCGAAACTTGCGCGCCAGGAGGGCGCTCGTCGGCATGCGGGCTTGGAACGCGCCGTGCCGCGCTCAACCATCCGTCGGTACCCACCACCAAACCTACACCATTGATCTCATCGTTCATCCCGACTCCATTTCGGCTCATACTTGCGGAGGAATCGTTGCAGCGTCCTGCCTCATAATAAGTCCATGGCTCATATTCCACGCATTTACCTGCCCGATGCAACCGCAGGCGAAGATCGGGTACTGAATCCGGCACTCGCGCACCATCTAAACCGCGTACTGCGTCTGCGCGACGGCGCGATGCTCGCCGTTTTCGACGGCAAGGGACACGAATTCGAAGCGCACCTGCTAGGCATGGGGCGCGAAACAAGCGTACGTATCGGCACGCTATCACGCAGTGAGACCGCGCCGCAGCTCGCAATCGAACTCTGGGTGGGAATATCCCGGCGAACGCGCATGGAATGGACGCTGGAAAAGGCGGTCGAGCTGGGTGTCTCGGCCATCCGTCCCGTAATCTGCGAATGTACCAAGGTTCGCCTCGACGATAAACAGGGCGTCCGCAAGCTCGAGCACTGGCAGGCCATCGTAGCTGCCGCAACAGCCCAATCCGGGCGCACGTGGCTACCCGCACTCTCGGCATCACAACCATTGGAAACTCTCTGGAAACAGGTGCCTTGCGAAACACGCCTGTTTTTGAGCCCCGACGCCAATATTGCCCTGACATCGCTACCCCACGCGCACAGCCACTTGGCTTTACTGGTCGGACCGGAAAGCGGTTTCAGCGAACGCGAATGTCGCCAGGCGCGGGATGCGGGTTGGCAGCCCATACGGCTCGGGCCCCGTATTCTACGTGCGGAAACGGCCGGTCCCGCGGCACTCGCCGCTATCCAGGCTTTGTGGGGCGACTGGCGCGCAAACGCCTGAGAAAATGCGGGAATTAACCACAAAGAGCGCAGAGATCAGAGAGAAATAAAAACCCTTCTTGTCGGCGCACCGCCAGCAAGCTGCGCTCCCCCCGAGTCCCGAGTCTTCAGGCTGCCAGCAGACGCGCAGCCTGTTCGGCAAGCGCCGGCAGATCCGGCACCACCGGGGTTTCGAGTCCAAGATTGATCCTGGCCAGCAATTCTTCGCTTTCCGGCACCTCGGAGTTTTCCAGCAATTCAGGCGTCACGCGCAAGATATACGGAAACCCCTGCGCCAGCACGGCCATAGCGGCCGGTTCCAGTGTGCCCTCCGGCGTGTGCAGCACGATCATGCGTGAGCGGCGCGAAGTGGGAGGAATAGAGGACCCCAGAAATGGCTCGATGGCCACCAGAGGAATATCGCTGCCCCGCCAGCGCACTTTTCCCATCAGCCACGGCGGTGTACCCGGCACCGGCTGAGGTTCGGCCAAGCCTCGAACTTCCTCCACAATGCTGCGCGGCAATAACAGTTTGCCATTGCCTATCGGAAGCAGAATGCAATACAGCTCACGGTTTTCGGTACTCATATTCCCTGATCCATTTTGCCTTCTTCGGCGAGCGTAGTAGTTGTGCCCATGGTTCGCGTAGCCTCGGGGTCGAACCCGGTTACCACAGACTGAATAGCCTCCAGCAACTCCATCTCCTGATAGGGTTTGCCGAGATAATGCTCGACCCCAATCTGGTCGGCACGCGCACGATGCTTGTCACCCGTGCGCGAAGTTATAACGATGATGGGAATATCCCGCAAATGTGCATCATTTTTCATATGCCCGGCCAGTTCATACCCGTCCATGCGCGGCATTTCTATATCCAGCAATATGACATCCGGCTTGTAATCCTGCAACTGCCCCAAGGCCTCGACGCCATCCTTGGCCGTCAACACACGTACGCCACGACGCTCGAGCAAGCGTTGAGTGACACGACGCACGGTAATCGAATCGTCAACCACCATCACCAGTGGCGCTACTTCCGACAAAGGCTGTTGTTCGGAGACAATGGCCATCATCTCCATGGTTTCAATTTGCGGCAAGGCACGCACCAGAGCCGCAAGATCCAGCAGCAACCCGATCGAGCCATCACCGAAAATGGTAGCCCCCGAAATGCCGGGTATATGCGTGATTTGCTGCCCAACCGGCTTGACAACCACCTCGCGGTTGCCCTCCATGTCATCGGCTACCAGAGCTATATGGCGATCTCCCACGCTGACCAGAAGCAAGGGAGCGCGTATTGCCGCCTCATCTGCACTTAATGATTCTTCGCCCAATAGTTGCGCCAGCGATAGCAGGCGATAAGTGTTACCGGCATAGTGATAGGTGGGCTCGTCGGAACTCAAGAGGGCATCCAGCTCCTCACGCCTTATACGCTGAATGCCGCTCAGACTGGCCAGTGGTACAGGGTACAGGGTGCGTCCTATACGGACCAGCAGCGTCTGCGTAATAGCGAGCGTTACGGGCAGACGCAAGCGCCAGCAGGCCCCTTCCAAGGGCTGACTCTCGACTTCGACGCTGCCACCTACCTGGCGTGCTTCGGCGGTTACCACATCTATTCCGACTCCGCGTCCTGCGGTTTGCGTCAAAGTCGGGGCCGTGCTGAAGCCGGGACGAAACACCAATTCCATAATTTGCCGCTCGGACAACTCAGCGCCGGCATCAATAATCTCTTCCTCTTCGGCCTTGGCGCGAATTGCCTTCAGATCGAGCCCGCCTCCGTCATCGACAACCTCAATAGTGACGTCGGATCCCTCGCGACGCAAGTTCAACTGAATCTGTCCGCTTTCAGGCTTGCCACGGCTTTTGCGTACTGCGGAATCTTCGATACCATGCACCACTGCATTACGCAGCAAATGTTCGAGAGCGGGCAATATATGCTCCAGCACCTGGCGATCCATTTCACCTTCGACGCCGCTCATTTTGAGTTCCGCCCGTTTGCCGACTTCTTCCGAGGTGTTACGCACGATGCGTCGCAAGCGCGCAGCCGACAATGCGAAAGGCACCATGCGCGTACGCATGAGCGCATCCTGTAGATCGCCGTTTACCCGTCCCTGACGCTCCAGCAACACATTCGCCTGCTGCAATTCACTTGCCAACAGGGAGCGCAAACTGCTCAGGTCGGATACCGCCTCGGCCAAGGAGCGCGACAGCTCATGCAGGCGCGTATAGCGGTCGAACTCCAATGGATCGAAGCCTTCGGTCACCGTCTCATCACGGTGTTCGGAGAGAATCTGCGCCTCGGTTTCGATATCCAGCTCGCGTAGCTGCATATGCACGCGCTCGACCGTACGATCCAGCTCGGTAAGGTTCTGATTCATGTTGATCAGTTGCTGCTCTATGCGGCTGCGATAGATACTCAACTCGCCCGCATTGTTGATCGAGGTTTCGAGCAAGTCCGCACGCACGCGTGCCATTTCGTGACGCAATTGGGGCGTCACCGTGGCCGCTTCTTCCTCTTCGGACGTTCCTTCCTCAGCCGTTTCTGATTCACTTGCCGTAGCTGCAAACTTTTCCAAAGACTCGGTCGATTGCGGCTCAAGATCCCTCACCCATTCGCGTTCACCCGCCGTCTCGTCATCGTCCTCTTCTTCTGCGTACAAGGTGCCACTGGCATAACGTTGGAGTTCCATGACGACTGTAGCGTCATAGGGTATACGCCCGTCTCCTCCCGCATGTTCAAGCATGCGATGCAAACGATCGAAAGTGCGCTCGACCAAACGCAGCATATCGCTCGACACCGCTACCCGGCCATTGGCAACGCGCGCCAGAAGCGATTCCAGCTCATGGCTCATGTCCGCAAGCGGCGTAATGCCCGCCATGCGCGCGCCCCCTTTCAGGGTATGCAACCGCCGCAGCAAATCTGTCAGTGGTTCGGTTTGATCGTGGTTAACGGTCCATACATGCACGGAGACATCGGCCCCCTCCAACAATTCACTAGCTTCGGACAGAAAGACTTCGGACAACTCACGGTCATAGCCTTCGAGCGAGGCCAGATCGATAAGGGTAACTGCCTGCGCAGGGCGAATCGCAGGCTGTTCCGGCTGCTGTGTAACAGGCTCCTCGCTTTGCACTGCCGGCGAGCTCGCTTCCACTTCTGGTTTACGATCGGTCAGCAAGCCTTCAAACCGTTGACGCAAGAACTCCCAGTCCGGCAACGGTCGTGTGCTTAGGCCGTAGGCGTCCACCAATTCCTCGGTGATGTTTGCAGCCGCCTCGATTTCAGTGCCGAGAGACGCAGCATCGATCTGGCCAGCTTCGGCCAGCTTGAGTAAACGATCGAGTGGCGCCAACAATGCAGCAACCTCATTCACCTCGGCCATACGAGCGCTGCCCAGCAAAGTATGAACAGCGCGTTGCAATTCAAAATTTTCCTTTATGTCACGTTCCGATTCCGGAATGGCCAACCATTTGCGCAAGGTTTTCAAATGATTTCGAGTTTCATTCAGGTAGATGTCATATAACGTCGGATCAATACGCGGCTCGCCGACATCCTCGGCCATGCTTTCCGCTTCCTCGAACTGCAGCTCGTCAATGTCTTCTGCCTCTGTCTCAGCCTCTGTCTCAGCCTCTGTCTCAGCTTCGAACCCGGCGCTATCCTCCGTCTCCTCCATACTCTCGACAGTTTCCAGCTCGGCTTCTTCCGGTTCAGCCTGAATTTGCGCGAGCATTTCTCCACGCGCCATCCGTTGCATTCGATTCGTCAATGCAGCGATATCAGATTGCGTTTCCGTATTGTCACGGAACTGTGCCAGTAATTCCTTTGTAGCCGCGATGGAACCACCGATGGACTCGACCAGTTCATCGCCCGCCGGGACGGTATGGTCGATAACCCCGTTGAGCAAATTTTCGCAGGCCCAAGCAAATTCGCTCAACCGCCTGGCTCCCACCATGCGCCCGCTGCCTTTCAGGGTATGGAAAGCCCGCCTCACGGTAGCGAGAATTGCAGCATCACCCGGTGCATCGCGCCAGCGCGGATAGTTCTGATCGAGAACGTCCAGAACCTCCTGCGCCTCCTCTATGAAAATTTCCACTATTTCAGGATCGGCACCTTCTTCGCGCACCGGCAACGATTCGACAAACTCCTGGGTAACCGGCTGGAACGACGGTGTGGACACTGTTTCCTGATCCGATTCGGTTTGCGGTTCCGCTTTCTGCTCGGTCTCTTGCTCGACCTCCGATGCCGATACTTGTACCGGCGTCGCTTCATGCTGCACCACCGCGCGTTTCACTGCGGCTCCCTGGCTTTCGTCGATACCCAGCGCCGCCAAGGCGCGAGCCGCATTCTCCAGCATGGAGGGTGCCGCCCCATGTTCCCTTTGCAAAGCCTCGACGTAATATTCGATGCTCACCACCGCATCCGCCAGGCGATCCAGCTCGATTCGTTCCGGCAGATTTTCGCTTGCGCTCATGCGATCCAGATAACGCGCCATGCGATGAACGAGCGGAGCGACATCGGACAGATTCATGAAATCCAGCGTGCGGGCCAGATTGTCTGCCAATTGGGGCAAATCGCTCAAGGACGAAGCATCTGCACCATTGCGTATGTGATCGCCAATTACATTTTTGATGCGCGAAATCTCTGCCAGCACCTCCCGCAGTGCCGCCAACCGTGCATTACGCTGGGCCGCGGTTTGCGGATCCATACCGGCCCCGTGCAAGAAGGCTTCAACCTCGCCTTCCGTACCGATCAGTTCGGTGGCAAGCTGGAGCAGAGCAGCCTCTTCAACGCTGCCGCTGGTAGTCATCTGTGCAATCGTCTCGCTTTGCTGCCTGACCCGTGTGCTGGATTCCGTCAAACCCATCAAACTCATTGCATCGGCCGCCTTCTTGAGCGTAACGACCACCGGTGCCAGATCAGCAGGCTGTTTACGCCCGGTGCGCACGAAAATATCGATCCGATCGTGCACACGACTCAAATCTTCCAGAATGGCCGTACTGACACTGCGCAAAAGTGCCGAACTCTGCCCTCCTCCGAAACCGTTGCCATCTTCACCCGGTAATGATTCTTCCAACTGAAAATTGGCACGGATAGCCTCGACTCGCTCGCCAGAAGTAGTTGCATGCTCTATTTGCTCGAGCATTTCCTCTACCAGCGCTTCGGGCGGTTGCTCAGCAAGTGCCGCCTCGGAAGTGGTAGCCAGTCGCTTGAGTTCCCTTTCAACTTGTCCGAGCAGACGTTTGATGGCGAGAGTCGGAGCCAGACCCTCCGAACCCAGGGCCTCGAGTAAACCACTTGCAACCCACAGAAATTCGAACACGGGCGGAGAGGCAGCAACAAGCTCCATCTCGGCAAGTACCGCCCGCATTTGCGCTATCGGCATACTCCCGCCAGTGCCATGATAAAAAGCCAGCAAGGCAGCCTGGTAACCGGGTCGTAGCCGAGCCGCCAAGGCGGGCAAACTTTCGCTGGCGCCGGTTGCGCGGCGAACCGGCAAAGCCGGGCGTTGCCGACGCTCTCGTGCCAGAGGTTCACGACCAAGCAGATTACGAATCTCGTTGGTTACCGGCAGCAGTACCGCCGGGCTATCGCGCATACCGGAAACCATGCGATCGAGGTAATCGCTCAATTCCAGGCAGCCGCGCATCAACGGCTCCAGATTGCTGCGTTCCGGCGGCAATCGACCCGTACGTAACATCTGGGCCAGAGCTTCCAGATGCTCGGCTAGCAGCTGACCGCCCCGCACCTCGACCATGGTAAGAGTGCCGGTAACCTGGTGCAGAAGCTCGACAACCTCTTGTAACGACTCTCGATTGTCCGGCTCTTCGGCAAACGCGTCGAGACGTTGGCGCGCCGAATCCAGCGAGCGCTCAAGCTCGATTTTGATCCACGTCAACGAATCCAGGTTGACATTAGCCATAGGAATCCTTCTACGCTATACGACAGAAATTCAGAGCGAACTACCTGCCGTCACCAATGGCGGCTCTTGCGAACCGCTTTCCTCTTCGAAATTCGATACTTCCATGGCACTTTGCCTGGCATCAGATTCATCCTCGTCCTTCGGCAGGGTAAAGCCGGAAACAGAACGTCGCAAATCCGCCGCCAATGCGGCGAGTTTCCCGATGGAACGCGCCGTTACCGCCGTGC
>JBOHZI010000020.1:0-15812 GCA_050738295.1 Gammaproteobacteria bacterium | reverse complement strand
ATGTGTATAAGAGAACAGTTCCAGCGCAGTGAATTTTTATTGGAGCATGGTGCGCTGGATCAAGTGGTGGATCGTCGCGAACTGCGCGATACAATCGCCCGTCAACTGTCGATCCTGATGCGCCGCGAAGCCGCTTGATCGGCCGTCCCTTGCTGGGCGCGGGATTGCCTGCCTGGCTCGACTATCTGGAACAGCTCGATCCGAACCGAATAGAACTCGGCCTGGAACGTACGCGCAGCGTGCTGGAAACGCTGGACCTGGCCAGACCACCGTTTCGCGTCTTCAGTATCGGTGGCACCAACGGTAAGGGCTCGGTGGCGGCTTATCTGGCGGCCTTGCTGCGTGCGCTCGGACCCGGTCCGGTCGGCCTCTATACCTCGCCGCATTTGCTGGATTACCGCGAACGCATCGTGGTCGGAGAAAGTCCGGTCGAGGCAGCGGCTCTCGTTTCCGCGTTCGAGACCGTGGAGCGTGCACGGGGTGCTACGCCATTGACCTATTTTGAATTTGGCACGATCGCGGCGCTGGAAGTGTTTCGCCGGGCCGGGGTGCGCGAAGCGGTACTCGAAGTCGGTCTGGGCGGCCGGCTTGATGCCGTCAACGCGCTCGATTCGGCGGCTGCGGCCGTGGTGTCGGTGAGTCTGGATCATCAACAATGGCTGGGCAACGACCGCGACAGCATCGGGCGCGAGAAGGCCGGCATTTTTCGTGCCGATCGTGCAGCGATTATTGGCGACCGTGATCCGCCGCGGGGTCTGATCGAAACGGCGCAGGCGACTGGTGCCGATGTGTGGCTGATCGGGCGCGATTTCGATGTGGAAACCGCCACCGATGGATGGACTTACCGGGGCCGTGAACAGGTACTCGGTCCATTGCCCGAGCCTGGCATTCCTGGTGCGCATCAGCGCGACAATGCCGCCGTGGCACTGGCGTTGCTGGAAGTCGTGGAACCACACGCGCTGGAGCAGGTTCAGCCGCTCGGTGTGGCGCTGGCGGCTGTTCGACTCGGGGGGCGATTGGAATGCCGGTATGACGAGCAAGGCCTGGAATGGGTGCTTGATGTCGCCCATAATCCGGCCGCCGCCGCTACGTTGGCCGAGTGGTTGAAGCACGCGCCGAAGCGGCCCACACGGGCGGTGTTCGGAATGCTTGGCGACAAGGATGCAGGCGCGGTGGCAGCCGTCATGTCGCCGTGTATCGATGCCTGGTATCTGGCAGGACTCACGGGGCACCGTGGTCAAAGCGCCGCGGAATTGGCGGCACGCACCACGGAGGCGATATTCAAACCCATCCTGTGGGACAATATTGCAGAAGCAATTGCAGCTGCTGCGCGAGATGCGCGGCCAGGTGAGCGTATCGTGGTATTTGGATCGTTTCACACCCTGGCCCAGGCGTTTGCCAGCGGGCTAGTTCCCCAGAGTTCGACAGGCTCCCAGGAGAGTTCATGCGAGAGCGCTTGATTGGTGCGGCCGTGCTGGTCATTATTGCGGTGATTCTGATCCCGTGGCTGGTGTCGCGTGCGCATCATCCCGAAAATATCGTGACCCGGACGTCGTGGCCGGCGAGCGCAAATGCGCCTGCGCAGCCCTATGTGCTGCCGCTTCAGAGTACGGTGCCCACCACCTCAAGCGTCGCCGCCATTCCAGCACCAACCACGCAGACAACCGACACTTCTCGCACTGCCACCGCTCACACCGCCACCGCAGTCGCCGCTACCATGCCGTCGGAGACGAAGGCATCTGCCACAGACAACGCTGTGCCCACGCAACCGTTGGTCAGTCACAAGTCAGGCCCGGTCAAACAGAAACCCGCTTCGACAAGCGCTGGTTTGACTGTCCCGCCAGCCGCCACCCCTCAACTGATGCACACCGGCTGGAGCGTGCAGGCGGCCAGTTTTTCGGATATCAAGGCGGCACGAATCCTGGAAAAGCACCTCGAGAAGGCGGGATTCAAGGTTGGCCTGGCGCCGCATCAGGTGTCTGAAACCACCTATTATCGAGTGCTCGTCGGACCGTATCCGAGCAAGACGCAAGCCCGCGCGGCCGCACCCAAAATCGCGCGCATCAGTCGGACCAGAGTGTTAATCCGCACGCCCGGGAGCGGCAAGGAATGAACTGGGCGGATTACGTGATCCTTGCCATTATCGCCTTCTCGGCGCTCATCAGCTTGATCCGCGGTTTTGTGCGCGAGGCCTTTTCGCTCGCCACCTGGATCGGTGCTTTCGCTGTAGGCGTTATCTTTGTTGAGCCGGCGGCCCGTCTACTGGCCCCTTATGTGCCGGGTGAGCAACTGCGTCTGGTACTGGCCTTTGCCGGCTTATTTGCTATCACGCTGATTGTAGGCATTGCCCTCAGCCACTTCGCGGCGATGATGGTGCAACGCGCCAAGCTGACGCGCGCTGATCGCGGTTTCGGCCTGTTTTTCGGTATCGTGCGCGGCTATGTTGCAGTATCAGCGCTGGTGGTTGCCGCTTCGTTTACCCATCTGCCGCAATCGGGCTGGTGGCAGCGCTCGCTGCTGATTCCGTTCACCCACCCGCTGGCGTCCTGGATCGCGCACAATCTGCCGACCAGCCAGCTCAAGAAGGGGGCCTGACCATGTGTGCAATCGTCGGTATCGTCAGCCGCAGTCCGGTCAATCAGGAGCTTTACGATGCGTTAACCGTGCTTCAGCACCGGGGGCAGGACGCAGCCGGCATCATGACCGCGCAGGATCGCCACTTTTACATGCGCAAGGCGAACGGCCTGGTGCGTGATGTGTTTCGTGCCCGGCATATGCTGCGCCTGCAGGGCAACATGGGCATCGGCCATTGTCGCTATCCCACTGCGGGCGGCATTGCGATTTCCGATGCGCAGCCGCTCTATACCAATTCACCGTTCGGAATCGGACTTGCGCATAACGGCAACCTTACCAATGCCAGAACGCTTTCGGAGTTGATTTACCGATCTGACCGGCGGCATTTGAACACCAGTCTCGATTCGGAAGTCGTCCTCAATGTTTTCGCCCACGAACTGGCGCGTACGGCTGGACTGCGTGCACACGCCGACGACATATTTCGCGCGGTGGCCGCAGTGCATGAGCGTTGTCGGGGCGGGTATGCCGTGGTTGCGCTCATCGTCGATCATGGCGTGGTTGCCTTCCGCGACCCGCACGGCATTCGACCGGTGGTACTTGGTCAGCGCAACGTGGACGGCGGACCCGAGTACATGGTGGCCTCGGAGAGCGTCGCGCTCGACATTCAGGGCTTCGATTATGTACGCGATCTTGCGCCCGGCGAAGTGGTTTACATCGAGCAGGACGGACGGTTGCATTCGCGTGTGGTGAGCAAACACGCGAAACTGTTTCCGTGCATTTTCGAATACGTGTATCTTGCTCGTCCCGATTCGTTCATGGACGGCGTATCCGTTTACAAGGCACGTCTGCGCATGGGTGAGAAACTTGCTGAGAAGATTTTGCGTGAACGCCCCGAGCACGATATAGATGTGGTGATTCCGATCCCAGAAACCAGCCGCACCTCGGCGCTGCCCCTGGCGCAGATGCTCGGCGTACCGTTTCGCGAAGGCTTCGTCAAAAACCGCTATGTCGGACGCACCTTCATCATGCCCGGCCAGGAAGAGCGGCGTCGTAGCGTGCGCCAGAAACTGAACGTGATTGACCTGGAATTCAAGGGCAAAACGGTGCTGCTGGTAGACGACTCCATCGTGCGCGGCACCACCTCGCGCCAGATCGTGGAGATGGCACGCCAGGCAGGCGCCAAGCGTGTGTATCTCGCCTCTGCGGCGCCGCCCGTACGTTATCCCAACGTATACGGTATCGACATGCCAGTGGCGAACGAGCTGATTGCACACGACCGCAACGTGGACGAAATCAATGCCTACATCGGTTCTGACTGGCTCATTTATCAGGATCTCGACGATCTGACAGAGGCCGTGCGCGAAGGCAACCCCAAGCTCGAAGCCTTCGAGGATTCCTGCTTCAGCGGGCACTACATCACGGGTGACGTGACGCCCGATTACCTGGCCGAGCTGGCTGAAGAACGCTCCGATGCCGCCAAGAAGGCGCGTGCGAAAGCCGATCTGGCGGACGTGCTGAACGAGGACTGAGCAGGTCGGCCGCACCATGTCCGGTGATCGCGACCGCCTATTGACCCTGTTCCAGGCAGCACTTACAGCGGTGCGTGGCGACTGCCTGGCCGAAGCGGCGCTGGTCGATTCGAAAGCGCGTCATGTCATCGCTCTGGGGAAAGCCGCCGAAGCCTTGGCCACGGGCGCCTGGCGTGTCGGCCGGGACACGATCCGCAGCGGTTTTGTCGCTCTGCCGTGCGGCTACGGAACTGGCGAACTGTCGCCCGAGGCGCCCTTCGTATGCTATGCCGGCGCTCATCCTGTACCCGATGAATCGAGTCTGATGGCCGGTGCCGAACTGGAGCGTTATGCAGCCGGATTGCCACGCAGCGAACCGGTAGTAGTGTTCGTTTCCGGCGGTGCCTCCGCCTGCGTGGAATGTCCCGCGCCGGGTGTCAATCTGGACCTGCTGCGCCGGACCAACGCCTGGCTGTTGGGCAGTGGCTTGCCGATCACCGCGATCAATGCCGTGCGCGCACGGCTCTCGCGTCTCAAGGGTGGCGGGCTGGCTCACTGGTTACAGGGTTGCGAAGTGAGTGCATGGGTCTTGAGCGACGTGATGGGCGATGCCGATCAGTGGGTCGGGGGTGCGCCGCTGAGTGCTGTGCCTGCCGATCTGCCACCGCTGCCTGATTGGCTGCACCCGGCTCTGAAATCGATGGCGATCCACCCGTCTGCAACCGTTCCTCTCCAGCGGCTCGCGGGCAACCGCGATGCGGTGGCTGCAGTGTGCGCCGAGGGTGCGCACCATGGTGGCGATCTGACCGGCAGTCTGGAAGCAGCATGCGCCGATATTGTAGGCACGATTACGGAATCGGAACCCGGACTGTTCGTGTGGGGTGGCGAGACCACGTTTGAACTGCCGGACAATCCGGGGCGTGGCGGGCGCTGCCGCCATTTGGCACTGACCTTGGCTCGTGAGCTGGCGGGCAGTCCCGGCTGGAGTCTGCTCGCGGCGAGCACAGACGGATGGGACGGCACTGACGCGGTGGCCGGAGCCTGCGTCAATGGCACCACATTGGAGCGCGGCGGCTGCCGTGGACGCGACACCGAAGTAGATTTGGCTCATGCCGACAGTGGCAGCTTTTTCGCCGGCAGTGACGAAGAGATCATCACCGGTTCTACCGGCACCAACGTCAACGACCTGATTATCGCCCTCAAGCACTAACCGGGAGCACTCAGCTCAAGGGCAAGGTGGTTAGTTCGACACCGTCCTTATCCACACGCAGTACGCTTCCCTGGGTGTACCAATCGCCGAGCACGATACGTTTGCGTTCCACTGCATCCACCGTCAGTTTATGAATATTCGGACGGTGGGTGTGTCCGTGGATCATGTGTGGCACGCCGTTGTCCCGGAAGGCGGCGGCGACGGCCTCCGCGTTCACGTCCATGATGTTCGGCGCCATGGTCTTGCCGCGATTCTGGCTTTCCTCGCGCACCTGGCCAGCTAGTGCGCGCCGAATTTCGAGAGGACGCGAAAGAAAGTCCTGCTGCCAGGCGGGATTGCGGACCATGGCGCGGAATGCCTGGTAGGCGGTGTCGTCGGTGCACAGCACATCGCCGTGCAGAATGACGGTCGGCGTGCCGTGCAAATCGAAACATAGCGGTTCCGTGAGTATGTCCATACCGGCTCGCTGGGCATAGTCCTCGCCGAGCAGGAAGTCACGGTTGCCGACCATGAAGTACACGGGTGTGCCGGAGTCGGCTACGGCGGCGAGTGCTTCGGCTACACGCGCATGGTGTGGGTCGGGATCGTCGTCGCCCAGCCACACCTCGAACAGATCGCCCAGGATGTAAAGCGCCTCGGCTTCGCGAGCCTCGCCCGAGAGGAAATCGATGAACAGCTCGGTAATGGCGGGGCGTACCGCGTCCAGGTGCAGATCGGAAATAAACAGCGTTGACACGATCAGTGCTGTCCCTTGATGATGCTTGCTTTGGTGATCACGATCGGTATCTGCGGAGCGTTCTGTCTGAACGGGCCAGCCGGGCCGGTGGGCACGGAAGCGATCTTGTCTACCACTTTCATCCCGCTCACCACCTTGCCGAATACCGTGTAACCCCAGCGGCTGGGTTGCGGATCGAGTTTGCTGTTGTCGGCGAGATTGATGTAGAACTGGGAAGTTGCACTATGCGGCGCATTATTGCGGGCCATCGCGATAGTGCCGCGTGCATTCGACAGGCCGTTGCCCGACTCGTTGGGAATGGCTTTACGCGTCTTTTTTTGCTGGTATTTCACCGTGAAGCCGCCGCCCTGGATGACGAAACCGGGGATTACACGGTGAAAAATGGTGCCATTGTAAAAACCGCTGCGCACATAGGCGAGGAAATTCTTGACCGTCAACGGTGCGCGCTCGACATTGAGCTGCACAATAAAGTTGCCCTCAGTGGTTACGAATTTCACTTCCGGCTGCCTCGGAGTCGGTGCCAGTGAAACCGGAGCGGGTGGCGCCGCGGCGAAAGCCGTTCCCGTTGCGGCGAGCAGGATTGTGCCGGCCGCCAAGGTTAGTAATCGATTCATTCTGAGCTGGCTCGGAGTGAGGTTGCCGTGCATGATACCGTGACGAGCGCGCGAATTCAGCGTCTGTGTGCGAAAATTGCTCGTTCCTGACTTGCATTGCCCGCCTTCGAGGCGCATGACCCAGATGATCCGCACCCGTTTCGCTCCTAGTCCGACCGGCCGCCTGCACCTTGGCAATGCGCGTACGGCGCTGTTCAGCGCCTTGCTGGCCGCGCGTGAGGGTGGGCAATTCGTGTTGCGAATTGAGGACACCGATGCCGCCCGCAGCCGCGACGAGCACATAACCGAACTGCTTGAGGATCTGCGCTGGCTGGGGCTGCGCTGGGACGAAGGGCCCGATATCGGTGGCGACAAAGGCCCGTATCGGCAGGCAGAGCGGGGCGGGCTGTATGCCGAGCATGCCGCACGGCTGCTGGCGACGAATCAGGCCTACCCATGCTTCTGCACCACCGAAGAATTGGCCGCCGAACGAGCCAAGGCATTGACCAAGGGGCGCGCGCCGCGTTATTCGGGCCGCTGCGCACGGATTGCGACCGCTGAAGCGCAGCGCCGCCTGGCCGCCGGCGAATCGGCATCGCTGCGGTTCCGCGTGCCAGTCAACCGCGAACTGGTATTCGACGACCTGGTGCGCGGCGAGCAGCGTGTGGCCAGTCACACCCTGGGTGATTTTGTGATTCGCCGCTCGGATGGTACGCCTGCATTCTTTTTTGCCAATGCGCTGGACGACGCCCTGATGCGCATTACCCATGTGCTGCGCGGCGAAGATCACCTGACGAATACGCCGCGTCAGTTGCTGCTGCTGGAAGCGCTGGAACTGGATGCACCACGTTACGGGCATCTGCCGCTGGTCGTGGACGACGGGGACAAGCCGCTCTCCAAACGTAATGCGAGTGTCGGTCTCGCTGAATTGCGCGAGCAGGGTTGGTTGCCGCTCGCCGTGGCCAATTACCTTCTGCGCTTGGGTCATACGCCACAGAGCAATGAGCTTTTGGCACTTGACGATTTGCCGGCTGCGTTCGATTCGGCCCATCTAGGCCGAGCAAGCGCTCACTACGATGCTGCTCAGATGGGCCATTGGCAACACTTGGCGATTGTTGCACTTGATGCCGATGCAGCGGCAGCATGGAGTGGGGTTCGCGCGCAGCGCCAGACCGAATTTTGGGCACTGATCCGCGAGAATGTCACGCACCGGAACGATGTCGAGGCGTGGGTGGTTGCGTTGGACGCCGAGCCGCCGCCATTGGGTGCGGCGGCAGAGAAGGCGCTCGGCGAGGCACCGTCCGAACTGTGGATCACTGGAATGGAGCTGACCGTCGAAGACGACTTTGCTGCAGTCGTTGCCGCGGTGCGCGAACGCACCGGTCTCGGTGGGCGGCGCCTGTTTCAGCCGCTGCGTGCCGCGCTCACAGGCCGTCATGATGGTCCCGAAATGGCGCGACTGTGGGTCTGGTTTTCGCCAGCCGAACGCTGGGCGCGTTTCGAGCGCGCTGCCACGCTGACAGAGTGACTGACCGATGAAGTATCCACCGCTCCGGATCCACAACTCCCTCACACGCACCAAGGCCCCTTTTACGCCACGCCGAGAGAAGCAGGTGGACATGTACGTGTGCGGCGTCACGGTGTACAACGACAGCCACCTTGGCCACGCGCGCATGCTCGTGGTGTTCGACATCGTCGTGCGCTATCTGTGCGCGCGTGGCTACAAAGTTAGATATGTTCGCAACATCACCGATATCGACGACAAGATCATCCGCCGCGCCGCCGCGAACAAGGAAGACTGGCGCACGCTGGCCGAGCGCTACACGCAACGTCTGTACGAAGACGAGCGCGCTTTGGGTTTGGTGCAACCGGATGCAGAACCGCGCGCCACCGAGCACCTCGGTGAAATCATCTCCATGATCGCGCGCCTGATCGAAACCGGTTATGCCTACGTGGCCGACAACGGCGATGTGTACTACGCCGTTAGCCGATTCAGCGGTTACGGCAAGCTCTCCGGACACAAGCCAGAAGATCTGCGTGCCGGCGCGCGAGTGGAGCCGGACGAGGCCAAGCACGATCCTCTCGACTTTGCGCTGTGGAAGTCCGAGAAGCCAGGCGAGCCGGCATGGAATGCGCCGTGGGGTCGGGGTCGTCCGGGTTGGCATATCGAATGTTCGGCCATGGCCACGCACCAGCTCGGTAACCATTTCGATATCCACGGCGGCGGACTCGATCTCAAGTTTCCGCATCACGAAAACGAAATCGCCCAATCAGAAGCTGCGACTGGTGAAACCTTTGCCGATGTGTGGATGCATAACGGATTTGTCGAGGTTGGCTCCGAGAAGATGGCGAAGTCGCTGGGCAACTTCACGACCGTGCGTGATCTGCTCTCGCGCTGGCCGGGCGAAACATTGCGTTTTTTCATCGCCACCAGCCATTACCGCAGTCCGCTGTCCTATACTCCGGAGCGCATCAGCGAAGCCCATGCGGGCTTGTCGCGGTTGTATATAGCCTTGCGCGGACTGAACCTGAGTGCGACGAAAGGGGACGACGCGGCTACGGTGTCCTACATCGAGCGTTTCCACGCCGCCATGAGCGACGACTTCAATACGCCGGAAGCACTGGCCGTGTTGTTCGATCTGGCGCGCGAAATCAATCGTCGCCGCGAAGCCGGGGAGGCCGCCGAACCGCTGGCCGTCGTGCTGCGTGAGCTGGCCGAGCCGCTTGGTCTGCTGCAAATGGACCCCGACGCATTTCTGCGCCTGGGGGACAGCGGAGAAATCAGCGCCGATGCCGTCGAAAAGCTATTGGAAGAAAGACGCACGGCCCGGACTAACCGCAACTTTAAACGTGCCGATGAAATCCGCGACGAGCTCACGGAGCGCGGCATCGTGCTCGAAGACAGCGCCGAGAACACCCTCTGGCGCCGATTCTGACGGATCATTGCGAGGGAGTGTTCGATGAAGTACGTGCCTGTCAACCTGGCCGATAAATTCGGCAATTTTTCCGACCATTGGTCACCACGAGTCATTGCGGAGATGAACGACTACCAGTTCAAGTTGGCCAGGATACAGGGCGAGTTCGTCTGGCACGCTCATGCGGACACGGACGAAGTGTTTATCGTTCTGGAAGGTGCGATGACAATCGAGTTCCGGGACGGTCGGGTCGAATTGAAAGCGGGAGAGTTGTTCGTGGTGCCACGCAGCGTGGAGCACAAGCCAGCCGCGGAGGACGAATGTCACATCATGCTGGTGGAACCTCGGGGCGTGGCGAATACGGGCGATGCCGGCGGGGATTTGACCGCCGATAACGACGTATGGGTTTAAGCTCCCTATGGGGCCTTCTTAAAATCGACAGGCTCCTGGTCGACGCCAGAGGTCATTGACTACCGTTTCCCCGGGTAGAGTAGTTCCGGTTTCAGCGTTGGGTGATCGAAGCGGGCAAGTGGGGCGCCAATGCCTTGATCAGTTCCGCCACGACTTTCAGATTACCGGCCACAATGTTGCCACCGGCTATGGGCCAACCGTTACGGCCGCTGATTTCGGTTGCCAGGCCACCGGCTTCTTCCATGATGAGCGTGCCGGCCGCGATATCCCAGGGTTTTAGATTCAGCTCGAAGAACCCGTCCAGCCGTCCGGCGGCGGTCCAGGCCAGATCGAGCGAAGCGGCCCCGGCACGGCGCACCCCGGCGGTGCGTAGCATGACGGCGCGGAACATCCCGAGATAGGCTTCGAAATCATCTGTGTCGCGGAACGGGAAACCGGTTCCGATGAGCGCGTTCTTGAGACTGGGCCGGGCGCTGACGCGAATCCGGCGGTCGTTGAGCTGGGCGCCACCGCCACGCACGGCTGTGTAGAGCTCTTCGTGCAGCGGGTCGTAGATCACGCCGTGCGTGAGACGTCCCTGCTGGGCAATGCCGATGGATACCGCGAAGGCGGGGAATCCGTGGATAAAGTTGGTGGTGCCGTCCAGCGGATCGACGATCCATTCGACGTTGCTGTCCGAACCGGGCTGTTCTCCACTTTCCTCGGCCAGGATGGCATGATCCGGGTGCGCCTTGCGGATGGTGTCGATGATGGCCTGTTCGGCCTTGAAGTCGACTTCGGTGACGAAGTCATGGCGCTGTTTGGTGTGAACTTGCAGTGAATCGAGCCGACCCATGGAACGCAGAATGATCGAGCCGGCCTGACGCGCGGCCTGCACGGCAATATTTAGAAGAGGATCCATGAGGGCGAATTGCGCAAGAACTGGCTGCATAGTGTACTGCGTCCCCGCTGATGGGCCGTGCGGAAGCAGCCAATCGGGGCACGACGCACTAAAATAGAAAAATATTGATGATTTTTTGATTCATGCCCGCAGACATTCGCATTGTTCTGGTCGAAACCAGCCACCCCGGCAATATCGGAGCGGCCGCCCGTGCCATGAAGGTGATGGGTCTCGCGCGTCTGGTTCTGGTCAACCCGCAGTGCGAAATCGGCAGCGAGGCTCGTGCCCGGGCCTCGGGCGCGGTGGATGTGCTCGATGCCGCGACCACGGTACCGTCACTTGATGCCGCGCTCGAGGGCGCCCGGTTTGTGGCCGGCACCAGCGCTCGCGCGCGGCGGCTCGGACCGGAATTGTTGGATCTACGCGCGGGTGCTGCCGAGCTGATGACGCTGCCGGATGTGGACGAGGTGGCCATTCTGTTCGGCCCGGAGCGCACGGGGCTAGATAACGTGGCGCTCGACTGCTGTAATCGGTTGTGGCGGATACCTTCGAGCGCGGACTACGGCTCGCTCAATCTGGCGGCCGCGGTACAGGTGGTGGCGTATGAATTGCGGATTGCGCGTGATGACGGTAATGGCAGCGATTCCGAGCCCGTCGAGGCGGCGCCGGCGGAGGAGGTGGCGGCGTTGTGCGAGCATTTCGAGCGTGTGGCGCATCGCGTGGAAAGCATCAATCCGCAGGCTCCGCGCCTGGCTCTGCGTCGCGTGCAGCGCCTCGCCCGGCGTGCCCGTCCCGAGTCGAGTGAGGTTAAGCTATTAAGAGGCTTTTTGAGTGCGGTAGAGCGCGCCACCGACCCGGTAATGAACTCGGACGAAGACGAAAGTTGAGCATGAACAGACCCGAACACCCGATTTATCTCGACTATGCGGCCACCACGCCGGCCGATCCGGCAGTGGTCGAAGCGATGCTGCCCTATCTGGGCGTCGATGGCTGTTTCGCCAATCCGGCCTCGATCAGCCATGCAGCCGGGCGCAGTGCGCGCGAGGCGGTCGAAAATGCGCGCGCCGAGATTGCTGCGCTGGTAAATGCACAGCCCGAGGAAATCGTTTTCACTTCCGGGGCGACCGAATCCGACAATCTCGCCCTGCAGGGAGTGCTGCATTGTTGTAACGGTGAGGGGCATCTGGTCACCGAGCGCGCCGAGCACAAGGCGGTGCTCGATACGGCACAGAACCTGGAGAGCGACGGGCACAGCGTGACCCGACTGATGCCTGAGCCCGATGGACGTATTCTGCCGGAGAAACTGGCCGCAGCCATCACAGACAAGACGTCGCTGGTCTCGATCATGTTGGTCAACAACGAGATCGGTGTGATTCAGGACATTGCTGCTCTGGGGAATGAATGCCGCAAGCGCGGGGTGCTGTTCCATGTAGATGCGGCGCAGGGTGCCGGCAAGGTAGCGGTCGATCTGAGCGAACTGCCGGTCGATCTGATGTCCTTTTCCGGGCACAAAATCTATGGCCCCAAGGGCATCGGCGCGCTCTACGTGCGCAAGTCGCCGGACGTGCGACTGGATGCATGCATCCACGGCGGCGGGCATGAACGGGGGTTCCGTTCCGGCACGCTGGCGACACACCAGATTGTCGGCATGGGCAGAGCCTTTGCCATTGCACGCACACGTTTCGACGAGGATAGTGCACATTGCGCGCGACTCACGGATCAACTGCGTGACGGGTTGCAGAAGCTCGGTGGCGTGGAGGTTAACGGACCCGGCGATGCGCATCGTGTGGGGCATATTCTCAATCTGGCCTTTGCCAACGTGGTGTCCGATACGTTGCTCTATTTTCTGACCGACGTGGCAGTGTCCACCGGCTCGGCATGCAGTTCTTCCTCGCGGGCACCATCCTACGTGCTCAAATCTATCGGTCTGTCCGATGAACGGGCTCGTTCGAGTCTGCGCCTGAGCGTGGGCCGCTTCACTACCGAAGAAGAGGTGCGCTACGCCGTACAGCACATTGGTGCGGCTGTCGAGCGTTTGCGCACCATGGCGCCACGAGCGCAAGCCGTTTAATGGGGCTCTGATTGAATCTGGGTGAATTGGCACGGGATCATCTGGAGCATCCGCGCAATACCGGCCTCTGGCCGGAGTCGGGCGCGGCCTTGCCGCGGGTAGCAGGCGAGGCGGGCAGTGCTGCATCGGGCGCCTTCGTGCGCTTCCGGTTCGCCCTGGATGATGGGCGAATTATGGTGGTGCGTTATGAAGTGCTGGGCGATCCGGCCCTGATGGCTACGGCCTCCTGGCTGTCAGACTATCTGCTGGGAAAAGACGCCGAGCCGGCAGCGGTGCCGGCGGGCCTCGAAATCGCCCGGACGCTGGAGCTGAGGCGTGCTGAACACGGGCTGGCGCTGCTCGCCGAAGATGCCGCACGCAGGGCGTTGGAAAGGCCGCAAACGGTCTATAAGGCTTGATTCGAGGCGCCGCACCCGTTATCATGCGCGTCTGCCGTTGCGGGGTGGAGCAGTCTGGCAGCTCGTCGGGCTCATAACCCGAAGGTCGTAGGTTCGAATCCTACCCCCGCTACCAGATCCGCTGTTCAGGCGGACACTAAAGGGTCTCCACGAAGGAGGCAAAAAAATGGGCCGGTTGGCCCATTTTTTGTTTACGGAGAGGACGTTCGTGGCACGGGTAGAACGCAAGGCACTGATCGAGTGGTTGGAGCCGGAAGTGAGTGGCCTTGGCTACGAGCTGCTCGATATCGAGTGGGTGAGCGGGCGCGGCTCCACGCTGCGGCTGTTCATCGACGCGGAGGCGGGCGTGGGGCTGGATGACTGCGAGCGTGTGAGTCGCGCGGTCGAAGCCTTGCTCGACGTCAAGGACACGATTCCGGTTGAATATCGGCTGGAAGTGTCTTCGCCGGGCATCGAGCGTCCGTTGCGCACGGTGGCACATTTTGCTGCGGTGCGCGGGCAACGCGTGCGATTGCAGGTGCGTGAGGCCGACAATGCGGTCCGCAAGCTCAAGGTGGAGCTGGTGGACATCGAGGGTGAAAACCTGGTGGTGGACAACGGAAGCGAACAACGTACCGTTGCCCTGGAAGATGTTATTTCGGCGCGGTTGGCGCCGATGGACGAAGCAAAGACTGCCTCGCGTAAAAAGGGCAAGCGCAGTCAATGAGGGTAAAAAGGCTATGAGCAAAGAATTGTTGATGGTGGTGGATGCTGTCTCCAACGAGAAGGGCGTCTCGCGCGATGTGATTTTTGATGCGCTGGAAGCGGCGCTCGCTTCGGCTTCGCGCAAGCGTCACCCCGAAGATATCGATGTGCGCGTGGCGGTCGATCGCACGAGCGGCGAATACGATACGTTTCGTCGCTGGGCCGTGCTGCCCGACGATCAGGAAATCGAAAACCCCGATGCCGAATTGCATCTGGAAGATGCGCGCGAACGCGACCCCGAAGTAGAGGTTGAGGGCTTCATCGAAGAGCCGATGGACTCGATTGCCTTCGGTCGCATCGCAGCGCAAACGGCCAAACAGGTGATTTTCCAGAAAGTCCGTGAAGCTGAGCGCAAGCAGGTGGCCGAACTCTACGCCGATCGCGTGGGTGAACTGGTGAACGGTGTGGTCAAGCGTGTGGAGCGCGGCAATATCTACATTGACTTGGGCAGCAACGCCGAAGCGCTGATCCCGCGCGAAGAATCGATTCCGCGCGAATCGGTACGCACCGGTGATCGCCTGCGCGGTTACCTGAAAGAAGTGCGCGAGGATGTGCGCGGTCCGCAGTTGATCGTCAGCCGCACGGCGCCCGAACTGATTATCGAATTGTTCAAACTGGAAGTGCCCGAAGTGGGCCAGAACCTGGTTGAGATTCTGGGCGCAGCCCGCGAACCGGGCGTGCGCGCCAAGATCGCGGTGCGTAGCCTGGATCGGCGGGTGGATCCGGTTGGCGCCTGTGTCGGCATGCGCGGCTCGCGTGTGCAGGCCGTGTCGCGCGAACTCAACGAGGAGCGCGTGGACATCATCATCTGGGACGAAAACCCGGCTCAGTTTGTCATCAATGCAATGGCGCCGGCCGAGGTGCTGTCGATTGTGGTGGATGAGGAACGCAGCAGCATGGATATTGCCGTGGCGGAAGATTTTCTCTCCAAGGCGATCGGCCGTGGCGGTCAGAATGTGCGTCTGGCGAGTCAGCTCACCGGTTGGGAGCTGAACATCATGAGCACCGAGGAAGCCGAGCAGAAAAGCGAGGCCGAAGTGGCGCGTCTGTGCGAGATGTTCAAGACCAAACTGAATGTCGATGCGGAAGTCGCCGAGATTCTGGTGCAGGAAGGGTTCGCTTCGCTGGACGAAGTGGCCTACGTGCCCACGGCGGAACTGGTGCGCATCGAGGAATTCGACGAGGCTGTGGTCGAGGAATTGCGCAATCGCGCACGCGATGTACTTTTGGCGCAGGCGATCGCCTCCGAAGAGGTGGCCGAAAAAAGCGGGTTCAACAGGGATCTGCTCGATGTCGCAGGTATGACCGGCGAACTGGCGGTCAAACTGGCCGGCGCGAATGTGGCCAGCCGCGAGGCACTGGCTGATCTGGCAACCGACGAGTTGACGGAGCTGACCGACCTTGACGATGAACAGGCAGCAGCAATGATCATGAATGCACGTGAAATCTGGTTTACGGATGAGTCCGACTCCACGGATTCAAATACCGCAAAAACTGCGGAAGCCGAATAACAGGAGATTGGGCGATGGCTGAAGTCACTGTAAAAGAATTCGCCGAGCTGATACACACGCCGGTCGAGCGGCTGCTGGTGCAGCTTGCCGAGGCAGGCGTTGAAGTATCGAAGGCTGACGATGCTCTGAGCAACGAACAGAAAATGCAGTTGCTTGCACACTTGCGCAGCGAGCACGGCGAGGACAGTCAGGCCGAACCGCGCCGCATCACGCTCAAGCGTCGCAGCATGAGTGAGCTCAAAATTGCCGGCGGGCAGGGGC
>JBOHZI010000019.1:0-15893 GCA_050738295.1 Gammaproteobacteria bacterium | reverse complement strand
GGTAACGATCGGTGCGCCAATGGCGAGCGCCAGCGGTACTGCCACCAGAGCGGATGAAAGCGCCATTGCCCGTTCGCGCGGAGAGAGCCAGTCGGTTACCGCACGGTTCATCGCCGGGAAGTTGGGGCCCTCGGCGACCCCGAGCAGCACACGGGCCGCGAACAGAATCGCAAAGCCGGTGGCAAGGCCGGTGGCGCCGATGGCGATGGACCACAGCAGCGAGGCGATGAGTAACGTCTTGTGCGCGCCGTAACGGTCGGTCCAGATGCCACCGAGGAAAGTGGTGATCAGGTAGCCGATGCCGAAGGCGCCCAGGATCAGGCCGATGCTGCCCTGGCTCAATCCGAAGGCACGGGAAATGTCGTCCACCGCGTAGGAAATCGCCGAGCGGTCGATGTAGTTGATGATGGTTATGAAAAAGAGCAGGCTGATCACGACCCAACGAAAATGGCTGGCGCGCATGGCTATCTCCCAGAGAGCATGACCAAGGCTCGACGACCCGTTCCGGCGCCGTCAAGCCAAATTTTGGAGCACTATATATCACCGGCGTGCAACGGCTATCGTCGATTCCCCGTTAATTGACTCCGGACTCTGAGATTATTTTTATTCACGCGAGCTTAGGATCGCGTCGGTCCCCGGTCAGTAAGAGCTGTCAGGCTTGGGGCGCGCACCGAAAATCGCCTGCCCCACACGCACCACCGTCGAGCCTTCCTCGATCGCCAGCTCGAAATCGCCCGACATGCCCATGGACAAGGTTTTCATGCCAATGCCGTCCGGTGCGTTTTCACGCATACGGTCGCGCAGCTCCCGCAGCCGGGCGAAGCAGGGGCGGACACGATCAGGGTCGGCCGAAAATGCGGCCAGCGTCATCAACCCTTTCACGTTGAGGCTCGAGTAGGCCGGCAACTCGCGGACGAAGGCATCAAGTGCCTCCGGCGCCAATCCGTACTTGCTCGCCTCGCCCGAGGTGTTGACCTGAATCAGCACATCCAGTGCACGCCCCTCGGCCTGCAAGCACCGATCCAGGGCCACGGCGAGGCGCACACTGTCGAGGGCCTGAAATTCGCTCGCAAACTGCGCCACCAGTTTGGCCTTGTTGGTCTGCAAATGCCCGATCACCGCCCAGCGCAGATCGCCTAGGTCCGCCATCCCCTGCGCCTTGCGCCAAGCCTCCTGCACCTTGTTCTCCCCGAACTCCCGACAACCCGCCTTGTAGGCAAGTCGCAATCGCACCTCATCCACGGTCTTGCTCACCGGCAACAACCGCACCTCGCCGGAGTCACGACCCACACGCCGACAAGCCGCATCGATACGCCCCCGCACATCAACAAGATTGCGTTCAAGTTCAACGAGCGAGCGTCTGGGTGAATAAGTCATTGCCTTGCTATGTCAGCCCCTTGAATAATTTCTATTTTGAGCTGGCGGCTTCGAAAGTGTAGTCGCTGGTGTGGGTTTCGTCGTGGCCGCGGGCGACTTTGAGACGATCGAGGAACCAGGAGCCGACGATGGCGATGGCGAGGTTGGCGATGACGGAATACAGGGCGGCGTAGCCGGGGACGCTCAGGCTGCCGAGCGGCAGCGGGAAGATGGCGCTGTGGAAGCCTTGGGTCGCGGCCATCCAGGTGCCGACTGCCATGCCGGCAATCCAACCGGCGATCAGGGCACGACCATGGAACCAGCGGCCGTAAAGGCCGAGCACCACGCTGGGGAGCGTCTGGATTATCCAGATGCCGCCGAGGAGTTGGAACTGGATGGCGTACTGGTTGGGCAGGAAAATAATGAAGGCGAGCGCGCCGATCTTCACCACCAGAGAAACGATTTTGGCGACTTGGGCTTCTTCCGCTTCGCCGAGCTTGCGGCGCATGAGTTGCGGCCACAGATTGCGGGTAAAGAGGTTCGCAGCGGCGATCGACATGATGGCGGACGGTACGAGTGCGCCGATGGCGATGGCGGCGAAGGCAAAACCGACGAACCAGCCCGGGAAGTTGTGCATGAACAATGCGGGCACCGCGAACTCGGGGCCGTAATGCCTGAAGTATTCGGCGTAGGCGGGCATGTGCTCCAGGTGCGCCGCGTAGGCCATGAAGCCGAGGCCCGCGATCAGGGCAAGCGCGAGCGAGTACAGCGGCAGCAGTGCCATATTGCGTTTGATGGTGCCGCGGCTCTTGGCCGCGAGCAAACCGGTTACGGCGTGCGGATACAGAAACAGGGCGAGTGCCGAACCGAGCGCGAGCGTGGCGTAGGCGCTCATGGCGCCGAGGCCTGGGCCGGCGAGGGTAAGCATCTTTTGCGGGATCTTGTCGAAGATGTTGCCGAAGCCGCCCATGTGCAGCGGAATGATGATGACCGCCGCAATTACAGTGACGTAAATCAGCGTGTCCTTGACCACGGCGATCAATGCCGGGGCGCGCAGGCCGCTGGTATAGGTGAAGGCGGCAAGTATTACGAAGGCGATGATGAGCGGCAAGTCGCCGATCCAGCCATGGGTCGGGAAGCCGAGCGCGGCGACGACGACTTCGATACCGACGAGTTGGAGGGCAATGTAGGGCATGGTGGCGAGGATGCCGGTGATCGCAACCAGCGCCGACAACCAGTTGGACCCGAAGCGGCCACGCACGAAGTCGGCGGCGGTGATGTAACCGTGACGGTGCGCGACCGACCACAGGCGCGTGAACACCACATACACCAGCGGGAACACCAGCAACGTGTAGGGCACGGCGAAGAAGCCGATGGCGCCCTTGCCGTACACGAGCGCGGGCACGGCAACGAAAGTGTAGGCGGTGTAGAGGTCGCCACCGAGCAGGAACCAGGTGACGATAGTGCCAAAACTGCGTCCGCCGAGCCCCCATTCTTCGAGCTTGTTGAGCGGACCGCGGCGCCAGCGGGCGGCGACAAAGCCGATAACGGTGACCAGCACGAACAAGCCGAGGAAAACGACGATGGCGGCGGTCACTACACTTTCAGCCAGTAGGCAATGGCGGTGGCTCCGCCGGTCACAATGATCCAGAGAAACTGGAACCAGTAGAAGAACGGGATGCCGAACAGCCGGGGTTCGAGGTGGTTATAAATCGGCACGATCAGGCTGATCGCGCAGCAGCCGATGAACAGCACTGCGACGAGCAGTTTGGCGAAGCGCCGACTGGATGGTGTGGATGACATCGCAACCCCCTGCGCGCTTTTTAGCACAAGCAGTGCTTGTGGCACAAGCACAAGGCCGACAAGAGGCCTGCGTTCCCCAGTGTGTTTTTACCGTAGCCAGGCCGCACAGGTCCTCATCTCAGTCTTCTCCCCTCGGGAGGGAAGGAGTAAAAGCGTAAGCACTTGCGCATTTACTTAACGATGGGCGAAGAGGATGATGAAGTAGACGGCATAGGCACAGCCATTAAGCAGGAGTGCGAGTGCGGGCAGGCGCCGCAGACGCGAAAGTATCAGCAGCCAGGCGCCTGCGATGAGTGTGATGCCCATGGCAAGGCGCACATCGAAGCTCGGCTGCCAGGGGGTAAGCAGAATGCCGAGTGCAGGCAGGAGGCTCGATTGAAACACCATCGCGCCGCTCACGTTGCCGATGGCGAGCGTGTCTTTACCACGGAAAATCCACAGTAGGCTGTTCAGCTTCTCCGGCATTTCGGTGGCGAAGGGCACGATGGCGAGCGAAAGGAACAACGGGCTCAGACCGATAGCCGCGGAGATGTGCGTGATGCCGATGACGAATCCGCGGGCGCCGCCGATGATGAGCACGAGTGCGACGAACAGTTGCACGATCATGATCAGGCGGTTTGCAGGCAGGCCGATGCGGGCAGCGTAGAGTCTGGCGCCGGCTTCGGTGCCGTGTCCGGCGGCGACCAGGGCGCGAGAGGCGTGAATGGTGCGCCACAGATAGACAATGTAGAGCGCGACCAAAAACGCTGCCACGAGTACCCGTGCCCAGGTGAGCGAGGTGGGCAGGTAGAGTGCGGCGACGGCGATGACGAAGGCGGCGAGGAAGAAGTGCAGGTCCCGCCGGAAGCCGGTGTGTTCGGGCTCGATAACGGCCTTGGGGCCACGTCGGACGAGAGCCATCAACCCGATCAAAAAGAAGGCGAGTGTTGCCAGCAGGAGCGGTGCACCGAGGATCGCGCCGATGCCTATTTCGTGCCCGACGGCGCTGCCGCCCCCGCCGACGATGGCGACGATCGGCACCACCGTTTCCGGCAGCGCCGTGCCCACGGCGGCAAGGACAGATCCGGTTACGCCCGCCGAAAGCCCGAGCTGTTCGCCCAGGTGCTCCAGCGCGTTGGTGAACAACTCGCTACCGGCAAGTATCACCGCCAGCGAGATGATCAGGATGACTATGTCGATGAGCGGACCTGCCGGAAAGCGCGAACCGATCGCCAGTTTAACGCGCCTTTATATCCCTATATCAGAAAGTTGTCATTCTGGCGGAGGCCGCAATGGCGAATCAATCGGAGGCGGTCTGGTGGCGTTTGCGCCAGAAGTCCACGGCTTTTTTAATGATGAGCGGAAATACACCGAGCGCGACGAACGATGCGATGAGTCCAGGCGAGAGCAGGCCGTGCAGGGAATGTATTTTCCCGAGCTGCACGCCGGCGTTCACGTAGAGCACGTTGCCGGGAATCATGGCGACCAGGCTCACCAGGAAGTAGGTGCGAATGCGCATGGGCGTGAGGCCCATCGCGAGGTTGATCACGAAGAACGGGAAGGCGGGGATCAGGCGCAGCAGGAAAAGATAGAAGATGCCGTCGCGTTCGATGCCTTCGTTTATTTTTGCCAATTGTCGTTCGAAGTGCGATTGTACCCAGTCGCGGAGCAGAAAGCGGGCGACGAGAAAGGAGAGCGTGGCGCCGATGGCGGCGGCGAAGGTTACGATAATGCTGCCCCAGACAAGTCCGAATACGGGTCCGGCAAGCAGCGTGATGACCGAGGCGAGCGGCAGCGACAGGCCGGTGACCGCGACATAAATCGCGAAGTAGGCGAAGGCCCAGAGGAAGGGGTGCATTTCGTACATGTGCATCAGCGAGGATTCGCTGGCGCGCAGATAGCTCAGGCTCAGGTAGCGTTCGAGCCCGAGCGCGTAGAACACCGCGACCACGCCTACGATGACGACCGCGAGCAGCAGGCGCCAGCGATTGCGCTGAAAAAAGTTTTTCTGTTTTTCCGAATTCATGAAGGCCTCCATGTGCCTTAAGTCTTGCAAATGCTGTATGTGGCTTGGTCGTCGGGTTCTGTAAATACTTACGTTCAAAGAGGGCTTTCGGATTCACCGGCTGGCCGTGAGCATCATCAGCCCCCAGGCCGGTCGTACCCGAAACCGTGTCCGAGTTTCCACCTGCAGCCCTGCTGCTTCGATATAGGCGGTCAACTCCTGCATATTAAGCACCCGTCCGAGCGGATGTTTGCGAATACGCAGCCAATGCTCGCACAAAAACATCACGAAAAAATCACGGCACCAGTCGGTGATGATCAGCCGCCCACCGGGGGCAAGTACACGTGCCATTTCTCCGATGGCGGCGGCCGGTTCGTCGAAGTAATGCAATGCGCTCGTCGTGATCACGGCATCGAAGTGTGAGTTGGGGAAAGGAAGCTGGCGGGCGTCACTCCTGGCAAGTACAACTTCGGCGGGTAGGCGTGTACGCGCACGCGCCAGCATCTCGCAGTTCGCGTCTACGCCGGAAAGATTGAGCGTGGCCGGCATGTTGGCAAGTTGGCTCAAGGCGAACCCCGTGCCGCAGCCCACGTCGAAAATGCGCTCGCCGGCTCGTGGCGCGAGTGCGTTCAGTGTGTGCCGGGTGGTCGCGACAAGATAATGCCGCCAGCGGCGTTCGTAACTGGGCGCCAGTGCCGCATATTCGCGACGTAGAGAATCAGGCGGCATGATCGGCAGGAACGCCGGAAGATGTTGTCTTGTTCAGTGCTGATGGGGTGGCGATGGTTGCTCTTCCGGGAAGGAGCTGGGCAAACCGGGCGGGAAGGAGCTGGCCAGCGGATCGGTGAAAGAGCTGGGCAGTGCGTTCAAGGGGAAGCGTGCCGAGGGCAGGTTGTCGGAATGTAGTTTGGAGCGCTGGCTGTGCCGGTAGCGGCGGTGGTACCACGACGGGTAAAAAAACGGGTCGTATTGCACGACTTCCTTGCGTTCGCTTTGATTCTGACGAGCGGTTGCCTCCGCTTGCCGTTCGGCGCGGCGATGGGCCGCCTGCTGCGCAAGTTCTTTTTTGCTGTTCCGGTTCAATTGGCGGACCCACGCACGCTGAGCCGCGATAGCCGTCTGGTTGGCGGGTGGCGGAACGGGCAGCAGGAGTTTTTTAGCCGTTCCCTGAGCGCGCGGTGTGTCGCTGAAATGCGTTACGCCGTTCGCATCAGTCCAGGTATAGACAGGGATGCCAGCACTGTCTGCAATGGCAGTCGGCGCGGCCGACAGCATTCCGCCGGCCGCCAGGATCACTCCCAAAAATAACTGCCCAGTGTGTTTCATGGCAGATTGCTTACCTCCTGCTACTTTGACCGTATGGCGCGTTGTTCGTTCATCCGCCGCTCATGTTCTTTGATGTCGCGGGCTTGACGAACTTGAGTGTCATCACATCGCTTTCGCCGATCGCCATGTACTTCTTTTTCTGCGCTGCGGTATCGCCGTGATCGAGATCGGGCGGCAAACTGTGGACATTGATCGTCATCGGGTCTTTCGGATTGGCGTTGATCTGGGATACGCCGGCCAACTGGAATCCCGCATCGAGCCCCATCTGGATGACGAAATCCTCGGTTAGGCGATGCAGCGCCTTGGAACTTTGCCTGGCGTTCGCGAAGGGCAGAGCACGGTGATCGGTAAAGCCGAAAACGCCACCCGGCTTGAGCACCTTGAAGGCTGCGGCAAAAACCGCTTTCCCGGCGCCGTTGTCTTCATTGACCCAATCGTGCAGGTTGCGGAAGGTGAGCACCATGTCGGCGCTGTTCGGCGGACCGAGGTCCACCACTTTCGGCGGTGCGAAGTTGACGAGCGTGACCTTGGAATACAGTTGTGGTTTCGCCTTGAGCTTGGCCTCGAATCGAGTGCGTGAACGGCTGTGCGCATTGGCAGGCGGCACCGCTTCTATCAGATGTCCGTCGGCCTTGAGATAGGGCGCGAGAAATTCGGTCCACCAGCCGCCGGCGGGTTCGAGTTCTACCACCGTCATGTCGGGCTTGATGCCGAAAAATTCCAGCACCTGGACGGGGTGTCGGTATTTGTCGCGTTTGACGTAGGCGGGCGTGCGCCAGCTGCCGTTGACGGCCTGCTGCAAGGTCGGGTTGGCAGGTGCCATGTTGGCTGCATGGGCCAGTGGCAGGGCCAGGAGCGTGGAGGCGACCGCGAGGGCGGTAGGGATCAGCTTGCGCATGAGTAAATCCTCGGCAACGGTGGTTCCTTATTGTCGCGCCGTCCGGCTCCGGGCGCAATGGGGCTCGGGGTACACTGGTCGCTGACTTTGTGGGAGACGCGTCTTGCCGGGACCGCGTGAAGAAGCTCAGCAACGCCGCCATTTCCGGTTCAGGACGCGTTCGGACGAGCACAAATCCTCCGGCCCGCGTGTGGCCGTTGCGTTGGCCGTGCTCGGCGTCGTTTATGGCGATCTCGGCACCAGCCCGATCTACGCATTACGCCAGGGCTTTATCGGAGCGACACCGGTTGCAGTAGATCCCTTGAATGTGCTCGGCGTGCTCTCGCTTATCTTCTGGACGCTGATCATCGTCATTTCGCTCAAGTACATGATTTTCGTCCTGCAGGCGAATAATCGTGGCGAAGGTGGCACCTTCGCGCTGATCGCTCTGCTGCGGCCGTGGCGTGGCCTCGACCGGCGACGGCGGCACCTGCTTATTCTGTTTGCACTGTTCGGTGCGGCGTTACTTTACGGTGGCGTCATCATTACACCTGCCATTTCGATCCTGAGCGCGGTCGAAGGGCTCAAGGTGGCTACGCCGTTCTTCAAGCCTTATGTGGTGCCGGTGACCATTGTGATTCTGGTGCTGTTGTTCGCCTTCCAGCACAAGGGCACCGCGCGCGTTGGTTCCGTGTTCGGGCCGATTATGACGGTGTGGTTTCTGGTGATTGGCGGGCTCGGCCTTGCCTCGATCGTGCACACCCCACAGGTGCTTGTTGCGCTCAATCCGTACTATGCCGCCCAGTTTCTACTGCGCGATGGATGGGTAGCGTTTCTCGTGCTCTACGCGGTGTTCCTGGTGACTACCGGTGGTGAAGCGCTCTATGCTGATCTTGGCCATTTCGGCCGCTGGCCGATACGCTGGATGTGGTTTGGTTTCGTGCTGCCGGCGCTACTATTCAACTACTTCGGTCAGGGTGCGTTGCTCCTGCGCAGCCCGACGGGTGCGTTTCAGCCTTTTTATCACCTCGCGCCGCACTGGTTCCTTTATCCGCTGGTGGTGCTCGCCACCGCGGCAACGATCATCGCCTCGCAGGCGGCGATTACCGGCGCCTTCTCGCTCACGCGGCAGGCCATTCAGCTCGGGATGATGCCGCGATTTCGCGTGACCCAGACCTCGGAAGAAGTGCACGGCCAGATTTATGTGCCCATGGTGAACTGGGTGTTGATGATCGCGACCATTGGCGTGGTGCTCATGTTTCGCAGCTCCAGCGCCCTGGCTGCGGCCTACGGCGCGGCGGTCAACGGCACCATGATCGTGACCACGGTACTTGCCTTCAATGTGGCGCGTGAGGTTGGCGGCTGGAAGCGACCGGCGGCGTTTGCGTTCCTTGCCGGCTTTCTGACTGTGGATCTGTTTTTCTTCAGCTCCAATGTGATGAAGATCCCCGACGGCGGCTGGTTCCCGATACTGATTGGTGCCCTGTTCTTTATCGTGATGTCCACCTGGCGGCGGGGCAGTGAAATACTCGAAAGGCAGGCGGGTCGCAACGCCGAACCGCTGGAGACGCTGATCGGCGAACTCTCCAGCCGTCCCGTCGCGCGGGTGCCGGGTACGGCGGTGTTCCTGACCGGACGACTGGAAGATTGCCCGCCTGCGCTGCGCCATCACGTACGGCGCAACAAAGCCTTGCAGGAGCAGGTGATTGTGTTGACCGTGCTCGCCGAGGATGTCGCCCGGGTGGCTCATGACAAGCGAATCGAGGTCAAAAACTACGAACAGGGGTTCTCGCGCATGATTCTGCACTACGGTTATATGCAGGGTGTGAATGTGCCCTCTGAACTGGTGGCCAACAAGGTGCACGACCTCGAGGTGGATCTTGACGACGTTACCTACTACGTTGGCAGCCAGTCGCTCGTGCCCAGCAGCAAGGAAGGTGGCATGGTCGGCTGGCGCGATCAGTTGTTTGCGTTCATGGCCCGCAATGCAATGAATCCCACGTATTACTACCACATCCCGGCCAATCAGACGGTGGTGCTCGGCCTGCGCGTCCGAATTTAGCATTCTCGGGGTTTGGAGTCCTTCTTTGCCTTGGGCAGGTAAGATGGGCGGCATGAAAATAACAGGCTTTCTGCCCCGTGCTGCACGTTCACTTCGGTAACCGGATCGAGCGCCTGGCGGATGCGCTGGCCGAGGTGCTGGCGAACCCGGCGGAAGCTAATACGCTGCGGCCCGAAACCGTCGTGGTGGGTCATGCCGGGATGGATGAATGGCTGAAGCGGGCGCTGGCTGCACGTCGGGGCATCGCCGCGAATCTTGAATTTCAGCAGCCGGGCAGTTTCGTGTGGCGGATGCTGCGCGCGCGCGATCCGCAGTTGCCGACGAATTCGCCGCTGGAACGCGGGCCGCTGGTGTGGCGGCTGTATGCGGCGTTGACGGATGCCGGGGCCACCCAGGCGCCGGATATCAAACGTTATCTCGAAGGTCGTGACGAACGCGCACCGTTCGAACTGGCCGAGGCGCTGGCCACGGTGTTCGAGCAGTACCAGATTTATCGCCCCGACTGGATCCGCGACTGGGAAGCGGGCAAGACCTCTGCCGGTGCTGTGTGGCAAGCTGATCTGTGGCGACGGGTAGCGACAGGCGCGACGCCGAATCCCGCGCAGCTCTATGAGGACTTTGCTCGCCATGTGACCAGGCTCGCGCCCGATAACGATTTGTCTGCCCGCGTGTCGGTGTTCGGCATCTCCGCGCTGGCCCCGGCGTACCTGCAGCTGCTTGCGGCACTCGCGCAGACGCGCGACGTGTTTCTGTTCGTGCCCAATCCTTCGCAGGCTTATTGGGGCGACATCGAGCCCGAATCGCGTCTGGCGCGCTGGCAGCTTACTCGGCCCGAGCGCGCGGAATATGCCACCAGCGGGCATCCGTTGCTGAGCGCGCTGGGTACGCAGACGCGCGATTTCATCGAGCTGCTGCACGATGTGCCCGGCGAATCCGAATCCCACGAACATTACGAACGCCCGCCCGAAAAAAAGCTGCTTGAGCGCTTGCAGGGCGACATCCTGGATTTAGCTGAGCCGAAGACGCATCCGGTCGAAGCCGACGATGAGTCTTTACAGATACATATATGTCACAGTCGCCAGCGCGAAGTCGAGGTGCTGCACGATGCGCTGCTCGCGCGTTTCGAAGCGGAACCGGCGTTGGGCCCGGAAGACATCATCGTCATGGCGCCCAACATCGACGACTATGCCGATCACATCAGCGCGGTGTTCGGGGCGGCCCCGGCCGAACGCCACATCCCCTGGAGCCTCGCCGACCGCAGCGTGCGCGAGGAGCACCCGATTCCCGAAGCGATGCTGGAACTGCTTGAGTTGCCGGAGTCGCGGCTCCGCGTCTCGGACGTCATCGGCCTGCTGGAACTGCCGGCCGTTGCCCGTCATTATGGGCTCGATACCCGATCGCTCGGCGACCTCCGCCGCTGGGTCGAGAACGCGGGTGTGCGTTGGGGTTTGGATGGTGCGCATCGCGAAGCGCTTGGCCTGCCGGGAGAAGACGGCTTCAGTTGGCGCTTCGGTCTCGACCGTTTGCTTGCCGGGTACGCGCTCGCGCCCGACCAGGAAACGCTCTGGGAGGGCGTTGCCCCGTGGGGCGAATTCGAGGGCCAAACGGCACGACCGCTCGGCGCGCTGTGTGCTTTTGTCGATCAGTTGGCGGTGTGGCGCGACAGTCTCGATGCGTCGCGCTCGCTGGTGGACTGGGCATCGGCCATGCACGAACTGCTGGCGTTGTTCGACCCCGATGCCGCTGATGAAATGGCTGCAGTGAACGTAGTGCGTCAGGCCGTTAACGATCTTGCCGAGCAGGCCGAACGTGCCGAGTTCACGGGCGCTGTACCGCGCACGGTGGCGCGCGCCGCACTGGCCGCACGCCTTGCGGTGCCGCGTCACCCGCGTCCGTTCCTCTCGGGGCGCGTGACCTTCTGCGCACTGGCGCCAATGCGCAGTATCCCGGCAAAGATCGTATGGCTGCTCGGCATGAGCGAGCAGGATTTCCCGCGTCGTGGGCGTCCGCCCGGTTTCGACCTGATCACCGAGCATCCAAAGCGTGGCGACCGTGCCCGTCGCGCCGAGGATCGGGCGCTGTTCCTGGAAGCAT
The DNA here is from genome assembly GCA_050738295.1 of Gammaproteobacteria bacterium. Classification (GTDB taxonomy): domain Bacteria; phylum Pseudomonadota; class Gammaproteobacteria; order JAKDMP01; family JAKDMP01; genus JBAUSV01. The sequence continues at coordinate 4,391 of JBOHZI010000019.1, read as the reverse complement.
TGGTCGCGGCACGCGAATCGTTCCAGCTCAGCTATGTTGGGCGCAGTGAACGCGACGACGGCGAGCTGCCGCCCTCGGTGGTAGTGGCTGAACTCCTCGACGTGCTTGGCCGCATGGGCGCCGAAAATGATGACGTTGTCCAGTCGCATCCACTGCAACCGTTCTCGGCCCGCTACACCGCCGAACCGCGACGCGGCGCAAGCTATGCGAAAGAATGGCTGGGTAAGCCCACCGCGGACGTTCGACCTCGTGTCTTCGCGCCGGCCGGACCGATCGCGCGCGATGTCGAACACGTGGTGACACTGGATGAGTTGACCCGTGCCCTGGCCAATCCCGCACGCGCCTTCCAGCAGGCGCTCGGTATTGCCACGTATTCCGAAGACGCTTTACTGGAAGACGACGAACCGTTCGCACTCGACGGGCTGGGCAAGTGGACAGTGCGCGATGCATTGCTCGCGCGCTGGCTGGAGCACGGCGACAATTTCGACCCGCACTCGTGCCATGCGGAGTTCGCGGCACACGGCTGGTTGCCGCTGGGCGCAGCGGGCCACCTCGCGTACGACAACGCCGTTGCCGAAGCCGAGCAGATCGCGACCGCCCTGCATGGAGTGGTCGGCGATGCTTCGCCTGAGACACGGGATATTGATCTTGTGCTGGGCGACTGGCAGGTACGCGGTCGTATCCCCGGCGTTTACCCGCATGCCGGCTTTGTGTTTGCCCGCGCAGGCAAGTTACGCCCCAAATACCGCCTGGCTGCATGGCTACGACATGTCGCACTCGGTGCGATCGGGAATGCTGTGCCCACGCAGTGCATAGGTCTGGACGAAGGCAAAGTGGTGCATGTGTGGTGGCCGCCGGTTGCGCATCCACGGGACGAATTGCTGCGGCTGTGTGAGTTGTATGCACGCATGCAGCGCGAGGCGGTGCCTTTGCTGCCGGACCTCTCTTTCGAGTTCAATAAAGTAGCGAACAAAAAAGGGGACGATGCAGCCTATGGCAAGGTGCGGGCAAATTGGCAAAGCGATAAATACCATGCCGAGGGCGAAGAAGATTACGCCGCGGTGATGCGTGGTCGCGAGCCTTTCGACGAAGAGTTTGGCACGCTTGCAAAGAATCTATTCGGGCCGATGACAGAAGTCGAGGGAAAGTCGTGAACACTGCCGACCCGTTGACGCTGCCGCTGAAGGGAGTCTCTTTGGTCGAGGCGAGCGCGGGTACGGGCAAGACGACCGCGTTGGTACGGACCTATTTGCACGCTTTGCTGACCACGGAACTAACCGTGGACAAATTATTGGTCGTAACCTTCACGCGTGCGGCGACGGGCGAACTGACCACGCGCATCCGTGCGGCGCTGGCCGAAGTGCATGCCGCGTTAACTGGCGCGGCAAAACCCGATGAGTTTCTCGAAGCCTTGCTGGAGAATGCCGAGGCGGACGATGAGCTTCTGCTCAAACGGGTGCGTGCCGCATTCACGGCGCTCGACGACAGCGCCGTGTTTACCATTCATGGCTTCTGTCAGCGCATGCTTGCCGACATGGCCTTCGAGGTGGGTGGTGCGTTCGTCACTGAGCAGCGCGACGAAGAGCAATCGCTGCGCGAGGAGATCGCCGCTGACTTCTGGCGCCGGCGTCAGGTCGAGGCAAGCCCTGCCTACGTGCGTTGGCTACAGGGTGTCTTCAAGACGCCGGAAGGTTTGCTCAAACAGTTGCGTGATGCGTTGGCCGTGAGCGGAAACTTGCGTGTCGATCCGGATGTTGCGGCAAAGCTACTTAAAGAAGCTGAAGAAGCCTTTGAAACAGCAGCGAGCTCCGCTGCCGATGCGTGGCATGAAAATGCTGACGCGCTGTATGAATGGCTGTTGAACAGCGATGACTTGAACCGTACTAAATATCACAAGGGCACGACGGGCCGTTTGCTGGAAGAGTGGGATGCCTGGCTGAAGCAAGCACCGTATCCGTTGTTGCCCAAGAATTTCGAACGCCTCACATTGGCCAATGCCGAAGCTGGCCTCAAAAAGGGCAAAGTTCCGGAGAAAACGTTTTTCAAATGGCGGCTGGGGGATGCTTTGAAAGAGACCGCCAAAGCGCTGACGTCGGCTTGGTGGCAGGACACATTCGCCTCGGCGCTCGAGTATCTGCAGCAGGAATTGCGCCGACGCAAGCGTCATGCGCGCGAGATCGGGTTTGACGACATGCTCCAGGATCTGCGCGATGCACTGGCCGGGAGCGGAGGTGAAGGGCTGGCCGAGCGCATTGCTCAACGTTTCCCGTTAGCGCTGGTGGATGAATTCCAGGACACCGATCCGCGCCAGTACGAAATATTCACGCGCATTTATAAGGGGCGCAAGGACACCGGGCTGATCCTGATCGGCGATCCCAAGCAGGCGATCTACAAGTTTCGCGGCGCCGATGTCTTCACCTACATGCGCGCACGCGACGATTGCGAAAAGCGGGGCCGACTGTTCAGCTTGGCGAGCAACTTTCGTACGGCTGCTCCGTTGATCGAGGCAATCAACGCCTTGTTCGGTAACGCGGAGCAGCCGGCGTTTGTCTATGATCAGATCCCGTTCGTCGAGGTGAAGCCGGGCCGCGAGATTGCGCCGCTCGAAACCGGAACCAGTGATGCCGCGCTCACGATGGTGTGGCAGCCAGCGTCGAAGGAGGCCAAAAGCGGTGTGCCAGGCAAGACGGAAGCCCTGTTTGCCATGGCCGATGTGTGTGCCGAAGAGATTCAACGCTTGTTGGTGCTCGGCGAAGCAGGCAAGGCGCATTACCGCGACAAGAATGGCGAAGTGGTGCCCGTGCGTGCGCGGGACGTGGCGGTGCTGGTCTCGATGCATCGTCAGGGCGATGCGGTTCAGCAGGCGTTGCGCGAGCGGAAGATTGCCTCTGTCACTTTGTCCAACGACAGCGTGTTCGAGACGGCTGAGGCAGCGGATTTCGAGACCTTGCTCGCCGCGGTGGCGGCGCCGGCGAGTGGCTCGCGTCTGCGCCGGGCGCTCGCAACGCCGCTGTTGGGCGAAACCGCCAAAGATATCGTGGCGCTGGGCGAGGACGAATTACGCTGGAGTGAGCGCGTCGCCGCGTTCCGCGAGTACAACCGGCTGTGGCCAGTGCAAGGCTTCTCCGCGATGTTCGCTCACCTTTTGCGTGAGCAACGCATCATCGAACGCACACTCGCGCGCGATGACGGCGAGCGCGCCATGACCAACCTGCGCCATCTTGCCGAACTGGCGGAAACGCACGCCGCACACCATCCGGGTATCGAATCATTCATGGCGTGGCTCGCCCGCGAACGTGCGGAAGTGCATCGCGGTGACGAAAGTCGCGAGATGCGTCTGGAAAGTGACGATGAACTGGTGCGCATTGTCACCATCCACAAGGCCAAGGGTCTGGAATACCCGGTCGTATTTCTGCCGTTCCTGTGGGATGCGAAAAAACCGGAGAGCGTGGGTGATAATCCGGCCGTACTGACCCACGACGACGACATGGAATCGGTGCTCGACCTGGGTTCGCCGGCGCTCGATCGGCGTGTGGAGGGAGCAGTCGAGGAAAGCCGTGCCGAATACGTGCGCCTGGTTTACGTCGCGCTGACCCGTGCCGCTCATGCGTGCTACGTGCTCGCCACACCGGCCAACCAGTGCGAACACAGTGCGTTGGTCAAATTGCTTGGCGTGGAAAATCCGCTCGAGTTGGAAGCGGGGCTGGAGAAGTGGTGTAAAGCCGCGCCCGGAGCAATGACCATGCGGGCACCGCAACGTGCCGGGCGTGCCTTGAAGTCGACAGCAGAACGCTCGCACGGCGAGGCGCGCGAATTCACGCACGCGGATCGCCTGCAGCAGCGCTTCCATGTCGCGAGCTACAGCCGGCTGGCTGCCGGGGCGGGCGGCGCGATGGCGGAACGCCCTGACTGGGACGAGACGGTGCGGGCGACACCGGTCGTCGAAGCCGCCACCGGTATCCACGCTTTCCCTGCGGGTGCGGCGAGCGGCATATTCCTGCACGCGTTGCTGGAACACACCGAATTCGATGCCGATTCCGCCGGCATCGAAACCACCGTGCGTACTCAGTGCGCGGAGTATGGCTTTGGCGAACAGTGGATCGAGACGCTTGTGTCGTGGTTGCAAGGCATGCTTGCTACGCCCATGACTCCAGCAGGTTGTATGCTTGCCGATATCGTGCGAGCGCAACGCCGCGACGAAATGGAGTTCTACTTCCCCATCGCCGGTCTGGAAGCGACTTCACTCGATGAGGCCGTCTCCGAGGTCGCGCCCCGGATCGCGCGCCCGGCATTGCACTTCGCCGACATCGCGGGCCAGATGAAAGGCTACATCGATCTTGTCTTCGAGCGCGATGGCCGTTACTGGGTCATCGATTACAAATCCAATCGAT
>JBOHZI010000018.1:0-15965 GCA_050738295.1 Gammaproteobacteria bacterium | reverse complement strand
GGCTGGAATAGGCGGAGCTGCAAAAAATGATAATCTGCAGCGTTGACAGAAGGCAATAACCGCCAGGCCATGGGCTTTATTCTTAGCACGTGGATCCGGCTCGGAATACGAAAAGAGGGTTCTTCCCTCTCCTGAGGAAGTGGGTTCCTGTGTGGGGCGATCACGAGAACCGTATGGCCGTAACGTGAAAGGTATCTGGCGCGTTCCAGCATTCGTCGCGCCCGGTTACCGGGGTCGGGCGGGAAGTAGTCCGTTACGATGACGATAGTTTTTGGCATGGAATTCGCTAGAGTTTGGAAATCGAAACTTAGCATATGTTAATGGCTTGTACGGTTAATGTGTCCGATGAGATTGGTGGTGACTCGGAATCTGGGATTACCCCCATAGCATGGGTTATATTGAGGGTTAGCTCTAAAAATCCAGGATAACTGATCATGAAAGGCGTAAATATGTTAGGAGCAACTTTTAAAAAATTAGTCAAAGTTGGACTAGATATTCTCCCAACTCTAATTCGATGTCGAGTTGGCGAACAAAATTTTTGGATCCCCTTGGAAAAAGGTTTGGGGTTTTCTAACATCCGAGCCCTGAAGCGGGAGCCGGGAGTGGGGAAAATAATTAAGAAAATTCTTTCTGAACGTGAAGGCGCGGTTGTTGATGTCGGAGTAAACGTCGGTCAGACCTTGCTACTCACAAAAGGAATTGATCGTGATAGACGATACGTTGGTTTTGAGCCCAATCCAATATGTTGTGCGTACGTAGAGGAGCTCCTGCGTAAAAATCGCATAGGGAACGTAAAATTAGTTTGTAGTGGCTTGGGTTCTGAGTCAAAGCTTTTGGAATTGTACGTTCGTGACAAAGCTTCAGATGTGAGCAGCACGACTCGCAATTTTCGCCCAGATGGTTTTTATGACGAAGCACGTTATGTGCCTGTATTGCGTGGAGATGACGCGCTGCAGTCATCTCTTGGTGAGCAAGATATTGCGCTCATAAAGATCGACGTGGAAGGAGGTGAGTTAGAAGTGATACAGGGGTTGCAAAATATATTAAGAACTACGCATCCACCTATCCTGTTCGAGGTATTGCCGGATAAGATTTTCATAACCAACGAAACCCTCTCGGAGGCGGCGGCACTCTTTCGAAGACGGAGAACCGAGGTGCTTGAGCGAGAGCTTCGGGCTCATGGATACGCCATAGGCAGGGTGCTGACAAACGGAGAGATCGAGGAAGTAAGTTCTCTTATTGCAGGAAAAGAGGTGGCATTGTCGGAGTGTAATTACCTTGCTTACAGGCCGGTTTAGTTTGGCTGTTTCCCCCGTCGAGCAATAGACTAGATAAGAGGCGTCAAAAAGTATCCGAAACGCCGACGGACGCGTAACGCGAGCGTAACATTCCAGAAGAACAGTGAGACAGCGGTGGCGGTGGCGGCACCAGTCATTCCGAACAGGGGTATGAGTGCAGCATTCAAAGCGATGTTCAAGACAGTGCTGACGCCCATGATTCGGACGGTTTCGCCTTCGTGACCGGTCATGGTGAGTAATAGACCGACAGGTCCCACCGCGGCATTCATGAATTGTCCTGCAGAAAGGATTATCAGAGGAATCCAGGCACCGAGATAAGCGGCACCGAAGACGACTCCAATGATTGTTTTCCCCAAAAAAAGAAAAATCAGAAATATGGGTGCAGCACCCATAAGGCTTACGAGTGCCCCAACCCGTGCAGCACGGCGCAGTTTCGCTTTGTCTCCAAGCGTGTGGAAGCGGGACATAGTCGGTCCCAGCACTGGATTGAGGGCTGTAAGGATCAGCGGCAGTATGGCTGCCCCACTTGCTGCCACTTGATAGAGGCCCACCTGATCGCGCGGCTTGAAGAATCCCAGCATGATCAGATCTATCTGGGAGTTGACCAGAAAAAGCCCGCTCATCACTCCGAAAGGAGCAGCACTTTTTAACCAGCCTGGCATCGAACGTGCCGGCGTGGCATTACGCCATCGTGGTGGATGATACTGATGGGCAAGTACTACATTTAATACGAGCACAACAAAGGCCGCTACGGCCGTTAAGAAAAACGCTATGGCAGAGGTAAGAGGTATCTCGATGACATATGCAATTATCAGAACTGCGGCAAGCAGAAGGACGGGTTGAACACACAGGATTCCTATTTGGCCGGCGATTACTCGGCGGAACCCCATTAGTTGGGCTCCGCGTAACTGACCGAAGGAGTTGAATATAAGGTAGATAAGAGCAAGGATTAATGTTAGGCGGAACTCCCTGCCAAGATGCGGCCAAAGCAGCACGGCCGTGACTCCGGCAGAGACAATAAGCACGAGGGCAAGGGATACTGCTTGGTCGGCGTGTCTTGTCAGCCCGCGGGCAAAGGACCATTCTTCTTTCGCTTCTCCGGCAGCTATTTCTCGCGTTAAAAGCCATGGCAATCCCAACGTTGCAAATATGCTAAGAACCTTGGCAAGCGACATGGCAAACGCATACTGTCCATAGCCGGTGGGCTCTAGCATGCGTGCGAGCAGTATGCTTACCGCCAGCAGCAGGAAGTTTTTTGCGATAGTTAGACCCGTGCTGGCAATGGCACCATGTGCCATTTGACGGCCAATACCGCCCTTGCGAATGATCGATAACAACGAGCTATCGTCGTTGATTGCCATGGTGTTTTGGGCTTGCGGACGCTGAGCAGCAGAGTGGAATTTTAACAGTAAGAGCAGGGGATCCAGATTTCCGGGCAGCGTGAGCCGCAAGCCCATTCCGGAATTGAGATGTTACGGGAGGGGCGGCAACCCGCCGATAGTATGTAGGAGAGCAGTCCAATCGAAGCCGTCACGATGAAATTATTTGCAGTGCGTGTGGGGTGATATGATTTTCCAATTGTGCACATTGGGAAGCAATAAATGATACCGGTGATTCTCTCCGGGGGTTCGGGTACGCGGCTGTGGCCGTTGTCACGCGAACGCTACCCCAAGCAATTCCTGGCGCTGCAAAATGACGGCACCAGCCTTTTCCAGGCTACGTTCAAGCGTCTGGAAGGAATGGTTGACTTGGAGGCACCGCTGGTCGTGGCCAATGCTGAGCATCGGTTTCTCGCCGCAGAGCAATTGCGTGAAAGCGGCATTGCCGAGGCGACTCTCCTGCTCGAACCGGAAGGGCGCAATACGGCACCCGCGCTTGCCGTGGCCGCACTCATGGCCCAAACGCGCGACCCCGAGGCACTGCTGCTCGTGCTACCTGCCGACCATGCGATCGCCCAGTCCGCGCGCTTTCATGCGGCGGTGCGGATAGGAAGCGAGGCGGCGCGCGCCGGTCGGCTCGTCGTGTTCGGCGTGGTGCCCGATCGCCCGGAAACAGGCTATGGTTACATCCGCAGAGACGGCCCGGCTGGCGATGCACCCGCACCGGTTGCTGCCTTTGTCGAAAAGCCCGATGCCGAGCGAGCAGTCGAGTTTCTCGCCTCCGGCGATTACCTCTGGAACAGCGGCATGTTCCTGTTTCGCGCCGACCGCTATCTGGCGGAGCTGGCCAGCTATGCGCCCGAAGTGCTGGAGGCTGCAACGGAGGCCATCCACAAGGCCCGGCGCGACCTCGACTTCATCCGCCTGGACGTCGAGGCATTTCGTCGCTCGCCCGCCATCTCGATCGACTATGCGGTGATGGAACACACTCAAGATGCGGTGGTTGTGCCGCTGGATGCCGGCTGGAGCGATGTCGGCTCCTGGGGCGCACTCGCCGCCGCCGGTGAAGCGGACGGGGACGGGAACGTGCTCAGTGGAGACACCCTGGTCGAGGACACTGAGCGCTGCTACGTGCACGCTGACAGCCGTCTCGTCGCCACCTTGGGACTGCGCGACCATATCGTGGTGGAAACCGCCGATGCCGTACTCGTCGCCGAGTGTTCACGGGCGCAGGACGTCAAGCGGCTGGTGGCCCGTCTGCACCAAGCCGGGCGCTCCGAGCCCCTGCTGCACAAGCGCGTGCATCGGCCCTGGGGCTGGTACGAGGGGATGGTCGAAGGTGACCGTTTTCAGGTCAAGCGCATCTGCGTCAAACCGGGCGCTAGTCTCTCATTGCAAAAGCACCATCACCGCGCCGAACACTGGGTCATAGTGCGCGGTACCGCGGAGGTGACGCGGGGCGAGGAACAGTTCCTGCTCGGCGAAGACCAGTCGACGTATATCCCGCTCGGCACGCCACATCGGTTGCGCAATCCCGGGCACATTCCGCTCGAATTGATTGAAGTACAGACCGGAAGCTACCTCGGTGAAGACGACATCGTGCGCTTTGAGGACAACTATGGGCGGAGCGACGATCAGGACGGCTAACGTCGGGCTAAAAGAGCCTCAATAGGCGCCTTCGCGTTTGAGCACGACGGCGATGGTACGGGCCAGGATGTAGATATCCAGCCATACCGACCAGTTGCGCACGTAGTAGGCGTCCATGTCGGTGCGTTCCTGGTAGGTGGTGTTGTTGCGGCCTGAAATCTGCCACTGACCCGTAATGCCGGGGCGTACACGCTGGTACAACTCCCATACCGGGCCGTAGTAAGAAAGTTGATCCGGTGTGCACGGACGCGGTCCGACGAGGCTCATTTCTCCGCGCAGCACGTTGAGAAGCTGGGGTAGTTCGTCGAGGCTGGTGCGGCGTAGTAATTTTCCAAACCTTGTGATGCGTGGATCATCCTTGAGTTTTTGCGTTGCTTCCCATTCTTCGACGAGTTCAGGGTGCTGCTGTAGGTAGTCGTGCAGGATTTCGTCCGCGTTCTCGACCATCGAGCGGAACTTGAACGCCGGGAACGGCGTGCCGTTTTTACCGAGACGGGTCTGGCTGTACAGCGCAGGGCCACGGGAATCGAGCTTGATGGCGAACGCGATGATCAGGCTCAGGGGTAGGACGATGAGGCTGCCGAGCAGGGTAAATGCAATATCCATTGTGCGCTTGACGATTCGGTCCGTGCGCTTGAGCAGAGCGTGTGTGAGTTCCAGTCCGAGCACGCCGTTGAGGTCTCGGCTACGTACCCACAGGCTGTAATTCTGTGCGAAATTCGGCACGATCAACCAGTGTTTGAAAAAGCTTTCGTAGTGCTGGATAAGGGTCAGCGTTTCAGGATCGTTCAGATCTGCCGTGGCAACGATGGCATAGTCGATGCCGTGGGTTTTGGCGTGGGCAAGTGCGGGGCCTGGACCGCGCAGTTGGGGCAGGTTGGAGGTGGCGCTGTCATTGGTGTCGTTCCCGGTCGTGAGAATGGCCGTGGGCCGCAGGCCCAGGCGCGGTTGCTCCTGCAAAGCCCGAACCAGCCGGCACGCGCTGGCTGTGGTGTGGCTCAGCACGATGGCTTTGCGGCCCCACCAGCGCTGGCGGGCGAACAACCCACGGACGATGGCTCTGCACGCCGGCACGGTAAACAAGGCGAATGCCCAGGCGATCAGGTAGGCAAAAACGTGGATATCGAGGCGGCTGCGGCTGACATAGGTCACGATGACCATGACGAGTGCGAGCGTGGTGGTGGTAAGCGTGAGCCGCCGCAGCTCTTCGGGACCGCTGCGGGCGACCGTGCCGTAAAGCCCCATGGCAAAATAAGTCAGCAACATAAGGCCGCAGTACACAAACATCACCGGGTAAAGCTGTGCATCGAACTGGGTCGGTGCGACGAAGTGGCGCAGCCAGATGGCGATTTGGCCCGCGACGACCAGCCCCGCCAGATCGCCCAGTATGAGCAGCAGGTTCGGGGTAGCGTTGCGTATGCTACGTACCACGGCAAGGGCGAGACGTTCGACTCTTGAGCTATTGGAATCGAGTGAATGGAATTGGAAGAGTCTGGAATCCGTGGAGGCCTGGCTCGCATCGCGCGCGCCGGCAGTGGCGGTATCGTCCTTGGCTCGTTCGTTTTCCATACTCAATACCTACGCCAGCCCATGTTTTGATCGGGTACCAGCTTCGTTTCCATCCATTCAAGCTGGCCCGGAATGCTTGTATTATGAAGAGGTTGGCCGTGTTTTTGCAAGTATTGCGTATTTTATCGCACCTATGGCGCAACTATAATGCAGGAATACCATCAAATGCCGCATGCACGCCTGAGTTTCCCGAATTTGCGCACACTGCCTGTGCTAACATTTTCGGCTTGAAAAAGACACCAAAACGATGAGCAACCCAAAGCATTCGGCCTTCGAGCCGGTTCGCGAACTGTACGCTTTGCCCGATGAGCGGACGCGACTGAAGAAAGAGTCGTCTGGTTTGCGGGAATGGGGGTTGACTCACCGCCAGGAATGCGATCTGGAGCTTTTGATGAGCGGCGGATTTGCACCGCTCGACGGGTTCCTGCGCCGCGCCGATTACGAGGGAGTCGTCTCCGACATGCGCCTCGCTTCCGGCGCTCTGTGGCCGATGCCGATTACGCTCGATGTGACACGCGAGTTCGCGGAAAAACTGTCGCCTGGCGAGCGAATTGCCTTGCGTGACGCCGAAGGGGTGGCGCTTGCGCTGATGACCGTCGAGGACATCTGGGAGCCGGACAAGACGGCCGAGGCCGAAGGTGTGTTCGGCCATGCTGATCCGCTGCATCCTGCCGTACGCTATCTGTTCAATCAGGCGGGTACGGTGTATCTGGGCGGCCCGGTGGTGGGGCTGGCCAGTCCTTCGCACTATGACTTCCGGCATCTACGGCTGACGCCGAACGAGCTGCGTGAACGCTTCGAGCGCCAGGGCTGGGGGCGTGTAGTGGCCTTTCAGACCCGCAATCCGATGCACCGCGCGCACATGGAACTGACGTTCCGCGCCGCACGCGAGATTGAGGCCAATCTGCTCATTCAGCCCAGCGTGGGCATGACCAAGCCGGGCGATATCGACCACTTCACCCGCGTGCGTTGCTACGAGCACCTGATCAAGCGCTATCCCGAGCAGACCACCATGCTGTCGCTGTTGCCGCTCGCGATGCGCATGGGGGGGCCGCGCGAGGCGTTATGGCACGCGATGATCCGTAAGAATCACGGTGCGACGCATTTCATCGTGGGACGTGATCACGCCGGCCCCGGCAAGCGTTCCGACGGCGAACCGTTTTATGGTCCCTACGAGGCGCAGGAGCTGGTGGCGAAACATGCCGAGGAGGCCGGTATAGCCATGGTGCCGTTCCGGATGATGCTCTACGTCAAGGAGCGCGCGCAATACGCGCCCGAGAACGAGATCAAGGAGGGCGAGAATGTGCTCAACATTTCCGGTACCGAGTTCCGCCGCCGGCTGGCCGAAGGGCTCGATATTCCGGAATGGTTCTCCTTCCCCGAGGTAGTGGCGGAGCTGCGCCGCACGCACCCGCCGCTCGACCAGCGTGGCTACACCGTGTTCTTCACGGGGCTGTCCGGCTCGGGCAAGTCCACCATTGCCAATGCGCTGATGGTGAAGCTGCTGGAAATGGGTGGACGCCGCGTCACCCTGCTCGACGGGGACCTGGTGCGCAGGAATCTGTCCAGCGAACTCGGATTCTCCAAGCAGGACCGCGACACCAATATCCTGCGCATCGGCTATGTGGCAAGCGAGATCACAAAGCACGGTGGTATCGCGATCTGCGCCCCGATCGCGCCTTATGCAGCCACGCGTCGTGCGGTGCGCGAGATCATCGAAGCCACGGGCGGCGGGTTTATCGAAGTACATGTCGCGACGCCGATCGAAATTTGCGAAGAACGTGATCGCAAGGGCCTGTATGCGCGGGCCCGGGCGGGTGAGATCAAGGAGTTCACCGGCGTGAGCGATCCCTACGAAGTGCCGGAAAATGCCGAAATCGTAGTCCATACGCGCGACAAGACGCCGGATCAGAACGCACAGGAAGTCATGCTGAAAATTGAAAATCTGGGGTACATTCGCTAATGAAGCTACTAGTCACCGGCGGCGCGGGCTATATCGGCTCGCACGTCACGCGCCAACTTACGGAAGCCGGACACGAAGTCGTCGTATACGACAATCTCTCCACCGGCAAGGCACATGCCGTTATCGGCGCCGAACTCGTGGTCGGCGATCTGGCCGACGGGGCGATGCTTGATGCCTTGTTCGCTCGTCACGCTTTCGATGGCGTGCTGCACTTTGCGGCGAGCATCGTGGTTCCGGAATCGGTGGCCGATCCGCTCAAGTACTACGCCAACAATACGGTCAACATGCTCAATGTGCTGGAGCGCGTGGCGGCGCACGATGTACGCCATGTCGTATTTTCTTCAACGGCGGCGGTGTACGGCATGCCGGAGGTGGTGCAGGTCGATGAACAGACCCCGCTCGTGCCGATCAACCCCTACGGTGCCTCGAAGATGATGAGCGAGCGCATTCTGGCCGATCTTGCTCGCGCTCACCCGTTCCTGAGCTATGTGGCGCTGCGTTACTTCAATGTGGCGGGTGCCGAGCCCGAAGGGCGCATCGGCCAGGAAACGCCGAATGCGACGCATTTGATCAAGGTGGCTTGCCAGGCGGCTCTGGGTCAGAGAGATGGCGTGGATATTTTCGGCACGGACTACGCTACGCCCGACGGCACCTGCGTTCGCGACTACATCCACGTGGAAGACCTGGCGCGTGGCCACGGAGATGCGCTTGATTATCTGGTGGCTGGCGGCGCGAGCACCACGCTCAACTGCGGCTATGGCCATGGCGCGAGCGTACGCGAGGTGCTGAAGACGGTGCAGGCCGTAAGCGGCGTCGATTTCCCAGTGCGCGAGGCCGCGCGACGAGCGGGCGATCCGCCGCACCTCATCGCCGCCAACGAGCGGATTCGCGAGGTGCTGGGCTGGCAACCGCAGCTGGACGATCTGCGCACCATCGTGGCCGACGCCTGGGCCTGGGAGCAAAAGTTCGCCGCCCGCGGGCAGTAGCAGCGCTGTTTCCTTAGTAGAATAGGGCGGTGACCAACCGACGCGAGACCATGGGAAAGCGGGTCTATATTCAGACTTGGGGCTGCCAGATGAACGAGTACGACTCGGACAAGATGTTCGACGTACTCGCGAGCGAGGCGGACTACGGGCGCGCGGCGAGCGCCGAGGAGGCCGACCTCATCCTGCTCAATACCTGCTCGGTGCGCGAAAAGGCGCAGGAAAAGGTGTTTTCGCAACTGGGTCGCTGGCGTGAGCTCAAGGAAGGCAACCCCGATCTGGTGATCGGCGTTGGCGGCTGCGTGGCCAGTCAGGAAGGCGCGGCGCTGGCCGAACGTGCCCCGATGGTCGATTTGGTGTTCGGCCCGCAGACGCTGCACCGCCTGCCTGCCATGCTCGATGAGCAGGCTCGCACTCGACGCGCTGTGGTGGATATTTCCTTCCCTGAGATCGAGAAGTTCGACAACCTTCCGGCGCCGCGCGCCGAGGGGCCGACGGCGTTCGTTTCGATCATGGAGGGGTGCAGCAAGTATTGCAGCTTTTGCGTAGTGCCCTATACGCGCGGCGAGGAAGTGAGTCGTCCGTTTGACGATGTGCTGGCCGAAGTCTATGAGCTGGCGGAGCAGGGTGTGCGCGAAATCACCTTTCTGGGACAAAACGTCAACGCCTACCGCGGCGAGCGCCACGACGGTGGCGTAGCCGATCTGGCGAGCCTGATCCATTACACGGCGGCGCTCGATGGCATCGAACGCATTCGTTTCACCACCTCGCATCCGCTGGAGTTTTCCGAGCGCCTCATTCGCGCCTACGCGGAAGAGGAAAAACTGGCCGCGCATCTGCATCTGCCGGTGCAGAGCGGGTCGGATCGCGTGCTGGTTGCCATGAAGCGCAACCACACGGCGCTCGAATACAAATCCAAGATTCGTCGCTTGCGTGCGGCGCGGCCGGGTATCACGATTACCTCCGATTTTATTGTCGGTTTCCCGGGCGAAACCGAGGCTGATTTCGAGCAGACGATGAACCTGGTCGAGACCTGCGAACTGGATCAGTCCTTCAGCTTTCTATACAGCCCGCGACCGGGCACGCCGGCTGCCGCGGTACACGACGAGACGCCGGAGATGGTCAAGCGCGAACGCCTGCATCGCTTGCAGGAAAAACTGACGACGCAAGGGCGCGCGATCAGCGAAGGCATGGTAGGCACGACGCAACGGGTACTGGTGCAAAAGCGCAGCGTGAAAAATGCCGCCGAAGTGGCCGGGCGCACCGAGAACAACCGCTGGGTCAATTTTGCCGCACCGGAAAAGCTGATCGGCCGCTTTGTCGATGTCACCATCACGGGCGCACTCACCAATTCGCTGCGAGGTCGATGGGTCGGTGCCTGAACCGCTTGCCAACGCTACCGAATTCGTACTGGAACCCGACGATGCGAAGCGATTGGCCGCCTTGTGCGGACCGTTCGATGAGCATTTGCGCCTGGTCGAGGAAACGTTTGGTGTACGGCTTTCCAATCGCGGCGCACGTTTCAGAATTCAGGGCGATGCGGCGCGCGTTGCCGAGGCCGGCGCCGCGCTGCGTGACCTGTATGCGGCCACGGCCACGCGCGCGCTGACCAAGGAATCGGTTGACGAGAGTCTGGCCGGCGCTCACGCGAAGGCCGCCGTCGGGCAGGGTGAAACAGGCATTTATACGCCGCTGCGCAGCATTTATCCGCGCAGCGGGCATCAGCGGAGTTATGTGGCAGATATTCGTCGTCATGATCTGACTTTCGGCATCGGCCCGGCCGGTACCGGCAAGACCTATCTGGCCGTGGCCTGTGCGGTCGAGGCGCTGGATCACGAACAGGTACGTCGTTTGGTGCTGGTGCGTCCCGCTGTGGAAGCAGGTGAACGACTCGGCTTTCTGCCGGGGGATTTTGCACAGAAGGTCGATCCCTATCTGCGCCCGATTTACGACGCGTTGTATGAAACACTGGGCTTCGATCGGGTGAGTCGGCTGATCGAGCGCGGCACGATAGAAATTGCGCCGCTCGCCTACATGCGTGGGCGCACGCTCAATGAGGCCTTTGTCATTCTCGACGAGGCACAAAACGCGACGGTGGAACAGATGCGCATGTTTCTGACCCGGCTCGGTTTCGGTTCGCGCGCGGTGGTGACCGGCGATGTCACGCAGACCGATTTGCCGGCGCGCACGCGGTCCGGTTTACGTCATGCCGCGCAGGTACTCAAGGGTATCGATGAAGTAGCGTTCAGCTGGTTTGATGCAGGCGACGTGGTGCGTCATCCGTTGGTGGCGAAAATCGTGACGGCCTATGAGCGGGACGATGAAGATGCCGCCGGTGCTTGAGTCTCGTATTGCCGTGCAATATGCGGCACCGCGCGCCGGTGTACCCGCGGCGGCAAGTCTGCGACGCTGGGCCGAGGCGGCGCTCGCTGCGCATCCAGGCGATGTCACGTTGCGCGTGGTCGGACAAGATGAAGGAGCCGCGTTGAACAAGCGCTATCGGGGACGGAACACTGCGACCAATGTGCTGTCCTTTCCGGCGGCATTGCTGCCCGATGGTACATGCCCGATCCGCGGTGACTTGGTGCTGTGTGCTCCAGTGATAGCTCGCGAGGTTCGCGAACAGGACAAGACCGCGTCTGCCCATTGGGCTCACATGGTGGTGCATGGGTGCCTGCATTTGTGTGGGCACGATCATGCACAGGACGCGGAGGCGGCAGAGATGGAAGACGAAGAACGCCGGATACTGGCTACACTGGGGTATCCCGATCCTTATCACGAACAGGAGATTGTGTAACACTAATGAGCGATGACGATAACCGAAGTAACGGACCGGGTTGGCTGGAGCGCCTCGCCTCGGCCCTTACCGGAGAACCGCGCGATCGCGAGGAATTGATCGAGATTTTGCGCGACGCCGCCGAGCGCGACATCATCAACGACGAAACGCTGCGTATGCTCTCCGGCGTCTTCGCAATGGGGCACCTGCGGGTGCGTGATGTGATGATCGCACGGGCCCAAATGGTGGCCGTCGAATACGACTTCGAGTTGTCTGCATTGTTGCCGATTGTGGTCGAATCGGGACACTCACGTTTCCCCGTTATCGGCAGCAATCGTGATGAAGTCGTGGGCCTGCTGCTGGCCAAGGATTTGTTGCGCCACATCGCCCAACATGGCATGGACGGGTTTCGCATGGCCGATTATCTACGCTCGGTCGCTCGTATTCCGGAATCTAAACGTCTCGATGTTCTGCTTTCCGAGTTTCGCGCCAGCCGCAACCATCTGGCCATTGTCATGGACGAGTACGGTGGCATTGCCGGCCTGGTGACGATTGAGGATGTGCTGGAGCAGATCGTGGGTGATATTGACGACGAGACCGATATCGACGATGTGTCTTCGATCGCGATGATTACAGAGCGGCGCTTTTCCATCAACGCTCAGCTTCCGATTGATGATTTTAACGAGTATTTCAATGTCGATTTCAGCGACGAGGAATTTGATACTGTGGGTGGACTTGTGGTGCATCAATTCGGTCACGTGCCGCATGGGGGAGAACACACCCGGATTGGCGAATTCGAGTTCCGCGTCACGCGTGCCGAGCGGCGCCGAGTCATAGCGCTGGAAGTGACTCGTGACGCGCATCCGGGCGACGCCGAGTAACAGCAAACGTGAGCCTCACAGCATCCCCCAACCGCATCCTTCGTTACGGTGCCGATGGGATGGCGGCCATAGCCGGAGCGGTGAGCGTACTCGCCTTTTCGCCGTTCGATGTCAGCCCGCTGGCCATGGTGTGTCCGGCGCTGCTCTTTGCACTGTGGACGTTGAGCGGTGCACGGCGCGCGGCGTGGCGCGGCTTCCTCTATGGCGCCGCCGAGTTTCTGTGCGGGATTTACTGGATTTATATTGCGGTATCGGGTCTGGGGCCGGCGCCGTGGTGGCTGGGCGTTCTGCTTTACGTGTTGCTGGCGCTGCTCTGCGCCGTGTTCCCTGCGTTGCTGGGCTATGTGACAAAACGGTTCGTGCCACAACCCTGCGCGTGGTGGCTGGTGCTCATTCCGGCCGGCTGGGTGTTGCTGGAGTGGATTCGCAGTTTTATTCTGACCGGTTTTCCCTGGCTTGCACTGGGCTACAGCCAGGCGGCTAATCCGCTGGGCGGTTACGGCACCGTGTTCGGCATATACGGCGTGAGCTTTGTATGCGTCTTGCTTGCGGTGCTGATTGTTCTGACGCTACGTCCCGTCCAGGTTCTCTGGACCCGCATAGCCGGCATTGTGGGCATTCTCGTTGTGTTTGGCATCGGTGCCGGATTGGGTCATGTGCCATGGACTCATGTTCGCGGCCCGGATTTTTCGGTCGCCTTGATGCAGGGCGATATTGCGACGCGTCAAAAGTGGGAGGACGCAGGCGTTCGCCAGAGTCTCGACCGTTATATGGCGCTCACGCGCAAGCATTTTTCCGTACCGCTCATCGTGTGGCCAGAGGCCGCAGTGCCGAGTTGGTACACGGAAGTGGCACCGCAACTCAATCGTTTCGGCACCGAAGCACGGACGCATGGTGCCGCGATTGTATATGGCGTGTTGGTGTATGACTGGCGCAACGGCAATGGATACAATGCCGTGGCCGCCATGGGGGCAGGTGTCGGACTCGAAAATACCGTCTATTACAAACGGCACCTTGTGCCTTTCGCAGAATACTTTCCGGTACCCGAGTGGGTCAAGCAACTTTTAGCCAAATATGCTTTGCCGCATTCCAGCTTCACGCCGGGGCGGCTTGACCAGCCGCCGCTGGCAGTAGGGTCGTGGCGAATTGCCGTGGCCAACTGCTACGAGATTGCGTTCGGTCGTCTGCTGCGTTACCAGTTGCCAACCGCGAACTTCATCATCAACGTGTCCGATGACGGCTGGTTTGGCCACAGCATTGCGTTGGCGCAGCAGTTCCAGATGGCGCAAATGGCGGCCCGCGAGACAGGACGCTATGTGCTGACCGCGACCAGCAGCGGCGTCACCGGCATCATCGGCTCTGATGGCCATGTGCGGGCACGCTTGCCCGAACATCAGATCGGCGTTCTTACCGGCAAAATTCAGGCCCGTGTCGGTGCCACCCCCTATGTACGCGTGGGCAACTGGCTGATCGTTTGTCTGTGTACGGCTCTGCTTATCCTGAGCTTTGCCTGGCTGTTTTATCGCCAGCGACGGCGGCGAGACCGCCCTTGAGGCTGTAGACGTCCAGGTAACCAGCTGTAGTGAACAGGCGCGCCGCCGTTTCGCTGCGCAGGCCGTGGGCGCAATAGACAATGTAGCGTTCGTGTGCAGGTAGCTCGGGTACGGTTTCGACCAGGCGGGACAGCGGGTAATGTACGGCGTCTGGTAAATGCCCTTGGGCCCATTCGTTGTCTTCGCGCACATCGATCAGCAACGCATCGCCTTGCAGATCGAGTTCCGACGGTTCGACGCGTGCCACGGTGACGGGCTCCGGTGCCAGGCTGATGCTTTCCTGCGGTTGCTTGCACACCGGACAGGCCGGGTCGCGCGGCAGTTCCACCACGCGCGTTTCGAGCGTACGCCCGTCGAGCAGCCACAGGCGTCCGAGTAGCGTGCGCAGCGGGTTCGCACCACCCGTGGCGATAATCAATTTGATTGCTTCCAGTGCCTGCAAGCTGCCGGCCATACCGGTGACGGCTCCAAGCACGCCGGCTTCGGAGCAGGTGAGTGCGGGCGAGGCGGGCGGCGCCGGAAACAGGCAACGCAAGCATGGTCCGCTGGTGGCGTCGAAGATCGCGACGCGTGCCTCGAAACCGAGTACGGCCGCATGAACCAACGGTCGTGCGGCCTGAGCGCAGGCGTCGTTGACGAGAAATTTCGTTTCCAGCCGGTCTGTGGCGTCGAGTACCATGTCATAGCCCCGGATCAACGCAGTGGCGTTGCTGGCGTCCACACGCCGAGTATGGGTTTCGATGCGGATATCGGGGTTGAAGTCGGTGAGACGTTCCGCTGCCGCTTCGGCCTTGGAACGCCCGATGTCCGCGGTGCGGTAGAGAATCTGACGGTGCAGATTGGAGAGCTCAAGCGCATCGTCATCGGCGATACCGAGCGTGCCCACACCTGCCGCAGCGAGATAGTAGAGCGCTGGTGTGCCGAGTGCGCCGGCGCCGATAACGAGCACGCGCGCCCGAGTCAGCCGTTCCTGGCCCGTGGCGCCGATTTCGGGCAGTATTGTCTGGCGTGTGTAGCGCCCGGCCGAAAAGTTCTCATCCATGCGCCATAGTGTGGCGCTTTAGTCCGCACGCGGCAAGTGGGGCAATTCGTATAATGGAGCGGCAGAAGCATCACGCAGTATGACGAGGACACACCACATGAGTGACAAGAGCGGGCCACTGGACCATGAAATTCGCTGTTTTAAGGCCTACGATGTACGCGGTCGGGTGCCTGGTGAGCTGGATGTGGCCATTGCCTATCGCATCGCGCGTGCATGGGCCGATTTTATCGGCGCAAAACGTGTATGCATGGGGCGTGATATTCGTTTGACCAGCCCCGATTTTGCCAACGCCGTGGCCGAAGGATTGATGGATTCGGGTGTCGAGGTGCACGATCTGGGTCTGACTGGCACCGAAGAAACCTATTTCGGCACGTTTAACGGAAAGCTTGACGGTGGCGTGATGATTACCGCGAGCCACAATCCGACCGACTACAACGGCCTCAAGCTGGTGCGGCAAAAGGCGCATCCGATCAGCGCCGACAATGGACTCGTCGATATTCGCAAGGCGGCCGAGCGGGGCGAATTCAGAGACGGCGAAAAGCGGGGCACGCGTATCGACACGTTCGACAAGACGGCCTACATCGAGCATTTGCTGAGCTACGTGGATACGGATGTGCTCAAGCCGCTCAAACTCGTTGTCAATCCCGGGAACGGTTGCGCAGGGCCGATCATCGAACGGCTGGAAAAACGGCTGCCCTTCGAGTTCGTGAAGATGGACTTTGCACCTGACGGCACGTTCCCGAACGGGGTGCCCAATCCCATGCTGGAAGAAAACCGCCGCGAGACGAGTGCCCATGTGCGCGAGAACGGGGCGGACATGGGCATCGCCTGGGACGGCGATTTCGACCGTTGTTTTTTCTACGACGAAAACGGC
>JBOHZI010000017.1:0-16079 GCA_050738295.1 Gammaproteobacteria bacterium | reverse complement strand
CAGCGCAGTACATCCTGAGACGGAAACGGCGTATGCAGAAAAAACCCGACGGGACCCCGGAAGCCACGTGCGCGCACCTCAGCCGCAATCGGCGCCAGATGGTAATCGTGCACCCAAAGCGTATCGCCGGGCTGAAGCAGACGCATCAATTGCTCGGCGAACCAGGCATTGGTCCGACGGTAGGCTTCTTCGTAACGGCGGCGGTACGACACCATCACCAGACGGTCGTGCAGCAACGGCCACAGCACCCGGTTGGAGAATCCCAAATAGTAGTCGGCGTGATCGGCTGAACTCAGCGCCGTGGTCACGTATTCCACATTGCCATGATGCTGATGATTCAAGCGCTTGGGACGCCCCGCCACCACGCGACCGTCCCAGCCGAACCAGAGTCCGCCGCGAGCTCCGAGCGCTGCGTTGACGGCGACCGCCAACCCCCCGGATGCGGGCTGACCGGAACGCGGCACCGCCACCCGGTTTGAAATGACGACCAGCCGCGAAGTAGATTTACTCATGCGCTCTCCTGTCCAGAACCGCCGCTAACCAAGCGCGTACGGCATCGGGCGCGGGCAGGCGCCAGGGCGCGATGCTCTCCCCCTCTCCCACCTTCACCGCTGCTCCACCGGCCCGCAGGGCGGCATCGAACGCTGCCTCGTCGGTCACATCGTCGCCCAGCATCAGCGGGCGGCGACCGGTGAACGGCGGCGCACGCAGAAAGGCTTCGAGCGCCGCGCCCTTGTCGACACCCGCTGAGCGTACCTCGCACACGCTTTTGCCTCTTAATACCTCCAGCGCCTGCACGGATGCTTGCGCCGCCTCGGTCAACACGGCGTTTACATGTTCGCCCGCATCGGGAACCGCGCGATAATGTACGGCGAGCGTCGCGCCCTTGTCTTCGACGATCAGCCCCGGCCAGGCTGCTGCCAGTTCACCCGCCCGCTGCCGAACGGCGTCCAGTGCCGCTGCGGGCTGTCCGGTGGACGCCCCGGACGATATCACGCGCATTTCCGCCCCATGTTGACCGGCCGCGGGCAGGGAGAACCCGAGATGGTGATCCAGATTGACCAGCGAGCGACCGGTGATCACGGCTAAAGCACCTTCGAAATGTGTCACGAGCGCCTGCAGCAAGGAGGGCAGTCGGGGTGGCACCGCAATAGCTTCCGGTGTAGGAGCCAAATCCACCAGCGTGCCGTCGAAGTCGAGGAATAACGACCACTCCCGCGCATTACCCGCTAACGATAGCAGTGGCGGCGGA
This sequence comes from Gammaproteobacteria bacterium, assembly GCA_050738295.1. Classification (GTDB taxonomy): domain Bacteria; phylum Pseudomonadota; class Gammaproteobacteria; order JAKDMP01; family JAKDMP01; genus JBAUSV01. Next base: position 14,827 of record JBOHZI010000017.1, on the reverse strand, counting down.
GCCGTGGGCTCTGCTACAGGGGCAAGCGAGGATGAATCATGCATCGCTACGAATGTAGCACACACGAAGCCATGAAGAATGAAGCGTAAAGGGGTTGAGTAGACGCCTAGCTCCAACCAGACAAGTTGCTGAGAGAGTCTGAGTCGTCCGAGAACGCGGCGCAGCCATCACGAGCAGTGCAGTGTGCGTGCCAGTACATGAGCATTCCGAGCACCGCCCGCGTTCAAGATGCCGAGCGCAGCAGCTCTCAGTGGCGGAAGTGGCGTTCGTGGGTCAAGAGCATCGCCATCCCGTGCTCATTCGCCGCTGCGATCACCTCTCCGTCACGACGCGAACCGCCGGGCTGCACGATGGCGCGTACACCCAGTTCGGCGGCTTCGTCGATGTTGTCTCGGAACGGAAAAAAGGCGTCGCTGGCAAGTACCGCGCCAGTGATGTCGTGCCCGCCCTCCCGCGCCTTGAGTCCGGCAATGCGCACGGCGAGCACACGGCTCATCTGCCCGGCGCCGATACCGATCGTCGCCGTCTCGGTGGCGAGCACGATGGCGTTGGAGCGCACCGCCTGCACGCTGCGCCAGGCGAAGTCGAGCGCTGCCCGTTCGCCGTCGGTCGGCGCCCGTTGTGTAGCCACTTCGGCCTCGGCAGCCAAGGGACGCAGAGGATCGGCATCCTGCATCAACAGACCGCCAGCGAGATGGCGAAATTCATGAACTGCCTTGCGGTGAGCCAGATCGCCGCAGGACAAAACACGAACATTGGGCTTGGCCGCCGTGACTTGCAGCGCTTCGGCATCGACCGAAGGCGCGATGATGACCTCCACGAATTGCTGTTCGACAATCGCACTGGCTGTCACCGCATCGAGTGGGCGGTTGAAGGCGATGATGCCCCCGAAAGCCGATGTGGAATCGCAGGCAAAGGCCTGCCGATACGCACTCTGCAACTCGTTGGCACTGGCGATCCCGCAGGGGTTCAAGTGTTTGACGATCACACAGGTCGGGGCCTCGAAACCCGCCACGGCATGCAGTGCCGCCTCGGTATCGGCGAGGTTGTTGAAAGACAGCGCCTTGCCCTGGTGCTGGCGCGCATCCACCACCGTACCGGCGCCAGCCTGTGGCGCACGATAAAGTGCCGCGCCCTGGTGCGGATTTTCGCCATAGCGCAGTTCGCTCACGCGGGCAAAGCGCGGCGCGTACAGCTTTGGGAAGTGGTCGTTATCGTTACCGAACCAGCTTTCGATCGCCGCATCGTAAGCGGCAGTGCGTGCAAAGGCCTTGACGGCCAAGCGGCGACGTTCGCTGCGCTCCACCCCGCCGTGCATTGTGATGCTTGCAGCGACGCCGCCGTAATCGGCAGGATCCACAACCACGGTCACGGCGTCGAAATTCTTGGCCGCGGCTCGAATCATGGCCGGGCCGCCGATGTCGATCTGCTCCACCGCCTCCGCTTCGCTGACGCCGGCCCTGGCCACCGTAGACTCGAACGGATAGAGATTCACCACCACCAGATCGATCGGATCGATGTCGTGTTTGGCAAGTTCGTCTTCATCCTGGCCACGACGAGCAAGGATTCCGCCATGTATTTTGGGGTGCAGCGTTTTGACCCGGCCCGCCATCATTTCGGCCACGCCGGTGATGTCGGCCACATCGCGCACTTTGAGCCCGGCTTCGCGCAGCGCGCGCGCGCTGCCACCAGTGGACAGCAGCTCGACGCCGGCGCTGCTCAGCGCACGGGCAAATTCGGCAAGCCCCGTCTTGTCGGACACGGAGAGCAAGGCGCGGCGGACGCGGCGTTCGGATGACATGCTGAAAATCCCCTGAAAACCCAGGAATTATACGGGTCGTTCAATGCGTGAGGGATATCGAGTCCCGCGCGAGGATCAGATCAGGCCGTGGCGTACCAGCTTGCGGCGCAGGGTGGAGCGATGGATGCCCAGCAGATCGGCCGCCAGGCTGACGTTGCCGTGGGTATGGCGCAACACGTGGTCGAACAGCGGCGCCTCAACCTCCGAAATCACCAACTCGTAGAGTCCGCCGGGCACATCGCCCTCCAGCTCGTCGAAATACGCCTGCAGATGGGCGCAGAGACAATCTCGCAATGTCTGTTGATCTGATGTCGACGTTTTTTTTGTTGTCGACGATGCTTCCTGCGCTGCTGAATCTCCCTCGAACGTCAACGTAGTGACTCCTTTATTTTTTAGTCAACTATGAACCCTGGCACCATAACGAACGATCGCGATGTTTGCACAGGACGAGGCTGAATCCTACGGCGCCTGACCCCGGGTCTGCAAGCTTGACGTGGAACATGAAACGCCGATGCGCTTTTAATGCGGCATTCGTGTCCGCCCCATACTGAGGAGGTGTCAACATGCGCGCACCGATCGTCTCGCCATAGCGGTCGGTCAAGGTTACCCGGAGCATAGGCAGGGGCTGCTTATGATCGGCGCGATTCACAAGATTCCCTGAGAGCACGAGCACACCCGGTTGCCGGGACACGGCATCGAGTGCAGCGTCGGCAATGGTGTAGCGATCGAGCGCGATTGTGTGCCCGAACCTGACGCCGAACAGACCCGCAAGCGATGCACGTTGCGCATACACGATCTGCCCCGCCAGTGCGAGCAGGGCCAGGGTCAGCGCAGCGCCCCACAGCCGACGGTAGGTTAATCGCCGCCGAAACGACGGGCCCTGCGGCAACTCGAACAGCGACGGAATCTCTGCCTCGTCTACGGACGGCTCATCCGGCTCGGACAGCGGTGCCGTCGATGCCGTCTCCGTTTCCAGCGCCTCGGCAGGGGAATCGTCGAAAGGAGAGTAATCCCGGGTTTCTTGCCCGCCAGCCCCTTCTTCCTCACTTGTCCGCGATACCTGCACGGGCAATTCCCACGCCACCTCTTCGGTGCTGTCCGGACCGGTTATCGACGAAGCCGGGCCAGACACGAATGGCGGATACTCTGCGGGCTCATCATCGACTTCATCCGCCGACAGTGCTGCATTCTCCTCCGCTTCTTTAGCGACTGGTTCAAAGCTGTCGAACTCAGACCGATACTCGGGAGGCGCTTCGGTCACCGACAACTCTTCGTCTGGACTCGGCTCCAGGACCGACGATTCGCTCTCGGCAGCCTCGATGGTTGCCACCTCGGCTGCGGGCGGCGGCGATGTGAGTCCGAACACGGCAGACGACGCTTCTGTTATGGCGTCATCATAGATGTTGTCTTCCGTCGACTCCGGCACATCCTCCGATCCGATCACTCTTTCAGGCCTGTCGTGGCGCAACGTGGCCAACGCATTGAATACGGTGTCGCAGGCACTGCACCGCACCAGCCCATGCGCCGCCCGCAGTTGTTCGCGTGTGACCTTGAACCAGATCTGACAAACGGTGCACTGAGTAACCATATGTTCAGTTTAGCCCCTGAAAAGCGCCGTTCAACGCTTGCGCAGATCCAGCCGTACCCAGTCTCCGCGCGGACAACGCGCAAGCAACCGCGCCTGACCGGCATACGCCGCGGCCACCACGTCGGCTTGCGCCGTGGTAATACCGGCCAGTACGAGGTGCCCGCCCGAGCGCAACCGGGAAAGCAATTCCCCGGCCAGCATTACCAGCGGGCGAGCCAGAATATTGGCGAGCACGATGTCGGCCTCAACGAACGACAAGGCGTCGGGCGCTACCGCTTCGATCCTCAGCCCGTTACTTTTGGCGTTGGCACGCACCGCAGCCAGAGCCTGCGGATCGTTGTCCACCGCCACCACTTCGCGCGCACCGAGACGCGCCGCGGCCAGTGCCAATATGCCGGATCCGGTGCCGTAATCGATCACGCGCATTCCGTCGAGTTCGGCACCGACCAGCCACTCCAGACACAGCGCCGTGGTCGGATGTGTGCCCGTGCCGAAGGCGAGGCCCGGCGTCAGGCGCACCACGGCTTTCGCGTCTTCCGGCGGCTCGCACCAGTCGGGCACGATCCACAGCCGATCACCAAACTGTTGCGGACCGAAACCGGCGCGCCCCGCCGCGATCCAGTCGCGTTCGGCGCAGGGAGTCAGGTGCGGATCGAATTGCCGCTCGCGCAACCGCGAGGCCGACTCGTCGGCTGCCGCGGCGCTGGCAAACAGGGCTTTCAAGGTGAGTTCCGGCCACAGCGGCGTGGTGCCGGGCGCGGGCTCCAGTTGCGGCGTACTTAAGCCCCGCGGCTCCAGGCTAATGCTGAGCGCACCGAACGCTTCCAGTTCCTCGCCCAACGCCCACGCCTCGCCGGCCGTAGCCGCCACCTTCAACTCGATATGAGTCTGCGGCGGATCAGCGGCGTTCGAGTTTGTGCTCAAGGTAGTGGATGTCGGTACCGCCCGCCATGAACGCGGCGTCGCGCACCAACTGCATGTGCAGTTCGATGTTGGTGTGTATGCCTTCCACTACCATTTCGTCGAGCGCTGTGCGCATACGCGCCAGGGCCGTGGCGCGGTCCTCGCCCCACACGATCAGCTTGCCGACCAGCGAGTCATAGTACGGGGGCACGGAGTACCCGGCATACAGATGCGAATCCACGCGTACACCCGGACCGCCGGGAGCATGCCATTCGGTGACCTTGCCCGGCGAGGGGGTAAAGGTCGCGGGGTCCTCGGCATTGATCCGCGCCTCGATCGCATGGCCACGGATTTCGATCTGATCCTGGCGCCGCGACAGCCCTTCCCCGGCGGCCACCCGAATCTGCTCCACCACCAGATCCATGCCGGTAATGAACTCGGTGACCGGGTGCTCGACCTGGATGCGGGTGTTCATTTCGATGAAATAGAACTCGCCGTCCTCGTAGAGAAACTCGAAGGTGCCGGCGCCGCGGTACTTGATGCGTTGACAGGCCTCGACGCAGCGCTTGCCGATGGCCGCCCGCTGCTTGGCCGTGATGCCGGGCGCCGGGGCTTCCTCGATCACCTTCTGGTGGCGGCGCTGCATCGAGCAGTCGCGCTCGCCCAGATGGATCGCATGCCCCTCGCCGTCGCCCATCACCTGAACTTCCACATGTCGCGGACGGCCCAGATACTTTTCCAGATAAATCGTGTCGTCGCCGAACGCCGCCTTGGCCTCGGACTTGACGAGATTGAGCGCGCTGCCCAGACCGGCTTCGCTGTGCACCACGCGCATGCCGCGTCCGCCACCGCCCGCTGACGCCTTGAGCAGCACGGGGTAGCCCACTGTGCGCGCTATTTTCTGCACTGCCGCAAGCTCGTTCGGCAGAGCGCCATCAGAACCCGGCACCGTGGGTACACCAGCCTCGCGCATGGCCTGCTTGGCGGACACCTTGTCGCCCATGAGCCGGATTGTCTCTGCACGCGGGCCGATGAACGTGAACCCGCTCTGCTCGACCCGCTCCGCAAAATCGGCATTCTCAGCCAGGAAACCATAGCCGGGATGAATGGCCTCGGCATCAGTCACCTCGGCCACCGAAATCAGTGACGGCACATTGAGGTAACTTTTCGCCGCCGCCGGCGGGCCGATGCACACCGCCTCGTCGGCGAGCAGCACGTGCTTGAGGTCACGGTCCGCGGTGGAATAGGCCGCCACCGTACGGATTCCCAGCTCGCGGCAGGCACGTAGGATACGCAGCGCAATCTCGCCGCGATTCGCGATCAAAATCTTGTCGAACATGGCGTATTCCCTACCCGAGCACGATCATGGTCTGGCCGAACTCGACCGGGTCCCCGTTTTCCACCTCGATGGCCTTGACGGTACCGCCCCGCTCAGCGGTAATCTGGTTCATCATCTTCATCGCCTCGATGATGCACAGCACATCGCCCTCCTTCACGCTCTGTCCGACTTCAACGAACGGACTCGCATCAGGCCCGGGTGAACGGTAGAAAGTACCCACCATGGGAGCCGTCACGGGGTAACCACTGGCCACCGGCGCAGGTGCGGGCGACGCTTCGGCCACCGGCGCCTGGGCCACCGGCGCCGACATCATCGCGGCCGGCATCAATGGCGCCGAATAGGCCGTGCCTTGGCGCGAAATACGCACCGACTCTTCGCCCTCGGTGATTTCGATTTCGGTCATACCCGAACTTTCGAGCAACTCGATCAACTTTTTGACTTTGCGAATATCCATAACTCCACTCCCGTCTCTCTCGAATTCAGGTAAAGCGCGCCAGTACCGCCGCCACGGCCAGATCGTAACCGCGGGTACCGCAACCCACGATCACACCATCCGCTCCGGCGGCCAGCAACAGCTCGGCGCGACGCCCGCCACGCGCGAACACATTACTGATGTGAACCTCGATATAAGGCACTTCAGCGACCGCCAAAGCATCGGTCAGCGCCAGACTGGTATGCCCCCAGGCGCCGGGGTTGATCACGATCCCGTCGACTTCGTCGCGAGCCGCGTGAACGCGTTCGATCAATTCGTGCTCGGCATTGGTCTGAAAGGCGTCAAAGCGGTGCCCGGCCGCCTTGACCTGAGCCGCCAATCGGTCTGTAATATCGGCCAGTGTTTCGTGCCCATACAGCGCAGGCTCGCGTTCGCCGAGGCGGTCGAGATTGGGGCCGTTAAGCAAAAGAATCGTCGCCATTCTTGCTGCGTTCTGTAGGGAACTGGCGGGAATAGTGTCTTATTCTGCCGCAAACTTCCGATTCTGACAAGTCTGCTATCTATTGGCTACGCCCCAGCACATGATGCAGATGGGTCAGAAAAGACTGCACCCCCAGATAACCCACCACCGTATCGGCCTTCAGCCGCTTGCCCTGCGCATCGTAAAACAGATAGGCCGGCGGGCCGTAGAGGCCGAAGTCTTTAAGCAAGGCCCGGTCGTTCGGCGTATCAGCCGTGACATCCACGCGCAGCACCTGCATGCGTGCGAGCGCGGCATGCACCGCCTGGTTGCGAAAGGTCGTGTGCTCCATTTCCAGGCACGAGGTACACCAGTCGGCATAAAAGTCAACCATGACGGGCCTCTGCGCGGCCGCGGCCACGGCGAGCGCGCTCTGCAATTCGGCCACTGAACGGACCTGCCGGTACACCAACAACACCCCACTCTGAGGCGAAGCAATCGACGTCCCGCTCAGGGACAGATTCGCGAGCGGCGATAACGGATCTCGCCCGCCCGCGGCGGCACCGACGAGAAGCACCAACGCCCAGGCGAATGCCGCGAGACCGACGCTTTTACCAAGCCGCGGCCCGCTGCCTGTCTCGGGTAAAAGATGGTCGAAGGCACCCAGGAAAATGGCCGCGACGATTCCGACCAGGCCGTACAGCGCAAGCGTTACCGGCGGCGGAATTACCCGCGAGAGCAGCCAGACGGCATAGGCCAGCATCACTACGCCCAGGAGACGTTGAACAGCGCTCATCCATCCCCCGGCCCGGGGCAGAAAACGGCCGGCCAGCGTGCCGTACACCACCAGCGGCGCGCCCATACCGAGCGCAAGCGCGAACAGCGCCACCCCGCCGCGCGCGGGCTCGCCCGCCTGCCCGATCACGATTAAAGCACCGGCTAGCGGCGCCGCCACGCAGGGACTCACGATCAGGGCCGAAAGCGTCCCCATGATGACCGCGCCAATCCAGGTGCCGCCACGCTGATGCCCCGAAATCGCGGCAACACGATCAGTGAACGCCGCAGGCAAACGCAACTCATAGAATCCGAACAGACTACCCGCCAGCAACACGAAGATGAATGCAAACAAAGCAATGATCCACGGCGCCTCGAAAAACCCTTGCAACCCGGTACCGGCAAAGCCCGCGGCCACTCCGAGCGCGGTGTACACCAGCGCCATCGCAAGCACATAAACCAGCGACAAGCCCAACCCGCGGCGGACCGAGAGTCGTTCACGTTCACCGCCAATAATGCCGGCAAGGATCGGGATCATCGGCAACACGCACGGCGTGAAGGCCAGGAGCACGCCGAGCCCGAAGAACACCAGCACGAACCAGACCGGGTTCGATTGCTGCACCAGGTGCGCCAACCGTCCCTGCTCGCTCTGAGCCGGCGCGGCGCTACCGCCGGAAGTACTGGCGCTTGCCGCTCCCGCAGCCGAAGGCACCGTCACGGTCACCTGGCGAGTGATCGGCGCATAGCACAGTCCCGCCTCGGCGCAGCCCTGGTAAGTCACCGCCAGACGCACCGGCCCGGAAGTCGGCAAGCGAGTCACCGGCACTTTCAGTGTGAGTTGATGATGAAAAACAGTGACGCGACCGAAATTGGGATCCTGCTTAACCGTGCCGGACGGGAAATCGACCCGGCCCAACACCCCGGCCTGCGCCTTGAACTTGAATTGGCGCTGGTAGAGGTAGTAGCCGTCGGCGATCTGCCAGTGCAGCTCGACGCCACCCGACACGCCGCGGCTGGTGAGATGAAAGGCCTGATCGGGCGGCAGAAAACGTCCATGGCTGCTGGCGTGGGCCAGCCCGGCGCACGCGGCGAGCAGGACAAGTGCGCCCGCCGCGATCAGTCGCGCGCGATATCTGTTACTGCGTCTTCGATCCATTGCAAATATCCTGTGCTGCCTCCCGCGACGGAAAGCACCAATACTTCGGGCTCCTGATACGGATGCAGCTCGCCGAGCGTAGCGAGCAACGCCGATTCGCGCGCCGCCGTGGTCTTGATCAGCACCTGCACCTCGGCATCTTCGCACAACCGTCCCTGCCACTTATAGACCGAACGTGCCCCCGGCAGGCGTGTCACGCACGCCGCCAGGCCGCGTTCCACCAAGGCCTTAGCCAACATGGCTGCACTCGCCTCGTCGGCGCAGGTCGTCAATACGATGCGGGCCGTCACCACCCTCTCCGGATACCAGTGCCACCCTATGGTCGCACGGGTCTCGAAAAACTTACCGACAGCCCCTTGAATTCCTACAACCCGCCCCCAAATTTGTTGGCAGACGCCGGTGACGAGTGCTAAAATGACGTTCTTCGCAGGTGTCGAAGATTTTATTCAAATCATTGTTAAAAAGGAGGTTTTCGGATGAAAATCCGTCCCTTGCATGATCGCGTAGTCGTAAAGCGCCTGGAGGAGGAACGCACCTCCGCCGGGGGCATAGTCATTCCCGATACCGCCGCCGAGAAGCCGTCCAAGGGCGAAGTCATCGCCATCGGTAACGGCAAGATTCTCGAGAACGGTGAAGTGCGCAAACTTGACGTCAAGAAAGGCGACAAGGTGCTCTTCGGCAAGTATTCGGGCAACGAAGTCAAAGTCGACGGCGAAGAACTCCTCGTAATGCGCGAGGACGACATCATGGCCGTCATCGAAGGCTGACACACGCTTAAAGGAGAATTTTTCCATGGCAGCTAAAGAAGTACGCTTTGCCGAGGATGCACGCCAGCGAATGTTCCGTGGCGTGAACGTCCTCGCCAACGCAGTGAAAGTGACGCTCGGCCCCAAGGGTCGCAACGTCGTACTCGAAAAGAGCTACGGGGCCCCCACCGTCACCAAGGACGGCGTTTCCGTAGCCAAAGAGATCGAACTCAAGGACAAGTTCGAGAACATGGGTGCGCAGATGGTCAAGGAAGTCGCCTCCCAGACTTCCGACATAGCCGGCGACGGCACCACCACCGCCACCGTGCTTGCCCAGGCCATCATGCGCGAGGGCCTGAAGTCGGTCACCGCAGGCATGAACCCGATGGATCTCAAGCGCGGCATCGATCTCGGCGTCAGCGTCGCGACCGCAGAGCTGGCGAAGCTTTCCAAGCCCTGTGATACCGACAAATGGATTGCCCAAGTCGGCGCCATTTCGGCCAACTCCGACACCTCCATCGGCGACATCATTGCCAATGCGATGAAGAAGGTCGGCAAGGAAGGCGTGATCACCGTTGAGGACGGCTCGGGTCTCGACAACGAGCTCGAAGTCGTCGAAGGCATGCAGTTCGACCGCGGCTATCTCTCGCCCTATTTCATCAACAACCAGCAGACGATGTCGGCGGAACTCGAAAGCCCCTACATCCTGATCTGCGACAAGAAGATCTCCAACATCCGTGAACTGTTGCCGATCCTCGAAGCCGTAGCCAAGTCCGGCAAGCCGCTTCTGATTGTGGCCGAAGATGTCGAGGGCGAAGCGCTTGCGACACTGGTAGTCAATAACCTGCGCGGCATCGTCAAGGTCGCGGCCGTCAAGGCCCCGGGCTTCGGTGATCGCAGGAAGGCCATGCTCGAAGACATCGCCGTGCTGACCAAAGGCCAGGTGATTTCGGAAGAAATCGGCCTGCAGCTCGAGAAGGCCGGTCTCGAACATCTGGGCCAGGCCAAAAAGGTGCAGATCAAGAAGGACGACACGACGATCATTGACGGCGCCGGCAAGGCGGCCGACATCGGAGCCAGAGTGGAGCAAATCCGCAAGCAGATCGAGGAAACCTCCTCGGACTACGACAAGGAAAAACTCCAGGAACGCGTGGCGAAGCTCGCCGGCGGCGTGGCCGTGATCAAGGTCGGTGCTGCTACCGAGATCGAGATGAAGGAGAAGAAGGCACGGGTCGAAGACGCCCTCCACGCCACACGTGCGGCCGTCGAGGAAGGCATCGTACCGGGCGGTGGTGTCGCCTTCATTCGCGTACTCGACAAGATCGTCAAGACCAAGGGCGCGAACGAGGATCAGAACCAGGGTCTGACCATCGTGCGCCGCGCGATGGAAGAGCCGTTGCGCCAGATCGTCACCAACTCCGGCGACGAGGCCTCGGTGGTACTTGCCAAGGTCCGCGAGGGCAAGGATAACTACGGCTACAACGCCCAGACCGGCGAATTCGGCGACATGATCGAAATGGGCATCCTGGATCCAACCAAGGTGACCCGTTCGGCGTTGCAGAACGCAGCCTCCGTGGCGAGCCTACTGCTCACCGCCGAAGCCATGGTAGCCGAACTGCCCAAGGAAGAAACGCATGACGCCGGCGGCGACATGGGTGGCATGGGCGGAATGGGAGGTATGGGCGGCATGATGTAAAGCCCGTCCGGTCCATTATTGCGACCTCGAAGCCCCGCCTCGTGCGGGGCTTCTTTTTGCCTGTTTCGCTGCGACAACTCCACGAGCCCACTAAGCGGGGTATAGTAAAGATATGTTGCACCAGGTTGCCCCAGCGGGCAGGAGGTTGGCAGCATGAAAAAAATGATGCTTCTACCTGTAGTAGTACTGGCTTTCTCTGGCTGTCACCTATCGGTAAATACAGCCTTGGGACCCAACGTCGCCAGAGCTCGGGCCCAGAACGCGCCAGTACTGATTTATGCCATCGGCGTACCGGGACAAATTTCGGTTCCGGGAAGCACCCAAACCGCCGCCCCCGTCTTCGTGCAGTTTCTCGTCACCGGCAAGCGCCCGATCAAACAGATCCGCTTTGCGCTCCGCGCCTACTCCCAGCGCGGGCAACCGGTTCGTAACCGCAACGGGAGTCAACTGCAAATGATCTTGATCGGCCCCGGTGTCTTCAATCCCGACAAACTCTACGAGGTCAATTCGTTCAACTCGCGACCCGCCGGATTTCCGGGCGGAAGCGTCGCCTGCGTTGAGTTGAGGCAGATGATCGTCACCTATACCGCCGGCGACAGCAGGAGTTTCACGTTGCCACGGCTCGATTCCGTTCTCACGCCCCAACTGCGCGGCGGCTGTGGCGACCGTGGCCCATCCGTTAACGATCTGCTCTCGGATCGCACGAACTGAGAAAACGTCCGAATAAATCGGAGTTTCCCTGAAATTCGTGCTTGTTCTGCGGAACCACTTGATTCACTGTCGTCTGCGCGTTAGTGTATGAGCGTAGCCGGGGGTGCTCCGCCACAGGCGGGGCTGAGAAACACCCTTTGCACCTGATCCAGTTAACGCTGGCGGAGGGAAGGCACTTGCACTAAACGTGTTCGTGCTGCCCCCGCCCCGGAGGCACCATGAGCGCAGTCGTAGAAGACGTCCAGACCCGTACCCACAAACTTTCGGCCGAAGTCACTCGCCCGTGGCCGGGCTCCAAACGAATTTACATCCAGGGCTCGCGCCCCGACCTCAAGGTCGCCATGCGTGAAGTGCTGCTTAGTCCCACGCACGATCACAACGGCGGCATCGAAAACAATCCACCGATTCCGCTCTACGACACCTCCGGCCCCTATACCGACCCCGAGGCCGACATTGACCTCACGCGCGGACTGGCACCCTTGCGTGCGGATTGGATCGAGGAACGAGGCGATAGCGAAACGTTGTCCGGACTCACCTCCGAATACGGTCGCGAGCGACTCGGGGATCCAGCCCTGCGGCACCTGCGCTTCGCGCACATGCGCGCGCCGCGTAAGGCCAGAACCGGCGCCAACGTCAGCCAAATGCACTACGCCCGCTGCGGCCTGGTGACCCCGGAAATGGAATACATCGCGATCCGCGAGAACTGCCGCTTGCAGGAACTGCGCGCCGACCCGCGCTACGAGGCACTGCTGCGCCAGCACGCAGGTCAGTCCTTCGGTGCCGCCATTCCCGAAGAGATCACGCCCGAGTTCGTGCGCGAGGAAGTCGCCCGCGGCCGCGCCATCATTCCAGCCAACATCAATCACCCGGAATTGGAACCAATGATCATCGGGCGCAACTTCCGGGTGAAGATCAACACCAATATCGGCAACTCTGCCGTCACCTCCTCGATCGCCGAGGAAGTGGAAAAGCTGGTGTGGTCGGTACGTCTCGGCGGCGACACCCTGATGGACCTTTCGACCGGCAAGAACATTCACGAGACCCGTGAGTGGATCGTGCGCAACTCTCCCGTTCCGATCGGCACCGTGCCCATCTACCAGGCGCTGGAGAAAGTGGACGGCAAAGCCGAGGCACTGACCTGGGAGCTGTACCGCGACACCCTGATCGAACAGGCCGAACAGGGTGTTGACTACTTCACCATTCATGCCGGCGTACTGCTCCGTTACGTGCCACTCACGGCGAAGCGCGTGACGGGCATCGTCTCGCGCGGCGGATCGATCATGGCCAAGTGGTGCCTCTCCCATCACAAGGAAAGCTTCCTCTACACGCACTTCGAGGACATCTGCGAAATCATGAAGGCCTACGATGTCTCGTTCTCGCTCGGCGATGGCCTGCGCCCGGGTTGCATCGCGGATGCCAACGACAAAGCCCAGTTCGGTGAACTGAAAACCCTGGGTGAACTCACCAAAAAGGCCTGGGAGCACGACTGTCAGGTCATGATCGAAGGCCCAGGCCATGTACCGCTGCAGATGGTGAAAGAAAACATGGACCGTGAACTCGCCGACTGCTACGAGGCGCCTTTCTATACGCTCGGCCCGCTAGCAACCGACATCGCCCCCGCCTACGATCACATCACCAGCGCCCTCGGCGCGGCGAACATCGGCTGGTACGGCACGGCGATGCTCTGCTACGTCACGCCCAAGGAACATCTGGGTCTGCCCGACCGCGACGACGTCCGCGACGGCGTCATCACGTACAAGATCGCGGCCCACGCCGCGGACTTGGCCAAGGGCTTCCCCGGCGTGCAACTCCACGACAACGCCCTGTCCAAGGCCCGCTTCGAATTTCGCTGGGAAGACCAGTTCAACCTTGCGCTCGATCCCGAACGTGCCCGCGAATTCCATGACGAAACCCTGCCCAAGGACGCGCACAAGACCGCTCACTTCTGCTCCATGTGCGGCCCCAACTTCTGCTCCATGAAGATCACCCAGGATGTGCGCGATTATGCCGCCGAACATGGAATCGAAGAAGACGCGGCGCTGGAAGAAGGTTTGGCCGAAAAAGCCCGTGAATTCCGCGAAAAAGGCGAAATTTATCGCGAAATCTGACTCCTTAAGCCTGAAAAGCCTTGCGCTGCGACGCACACCGTCTACAATGCGGTAAGGACGCGCAGGCCAAGGAGTGTTGAGCCATGCTGATCCTCACGCGACGCGTGAACGAAGCCGTAATGATCGGTGACGGCATTACAGTCACTGTGCTCGGAGTCAAGGGCGGGCAGGTACGGCTCGGCATCAACGCGCCACGCGATATCGCCGTACACCGCGAAGAAATATTCCAGCGCATTGACCACGACAAGCCGACTGCCTCGCCAGCCCCAACTACGGATTCCGAAAAGCCTGACTCCGAGTAGATTGATCACGGTTCTTTCGGCTTTCCATGAGGTCTATGTTATTCTGCGCGCCCTGCAGGATCGCAGACTCCGGCAGAGAGTGTGAGAAAATCTACACATCGGAGAGGTGGCCGAGTGATCGCGCAGATTGTCTGGAACAATCTGCAACGTGCGGCGCGAAGCGCTGCGCGGCCCGAAGGGTGGAGGCCATGGATGGCCGGAGTAACGCGCTCCCCTGCACGGACCGCAGGTCCGTAGACTGGAGTCGCACAAAGATGTGAGAAAATTTACAGATCGGAGAGGTGGCCGAGTGGTCGAAGGCGCTCCCCTGCTAAGGGAGTAAGGGTCAAAAGCCCTTCGAGGGTTCGAATCCCTCCCTCTCCGCCAAGTACGAAAATGGGGCCGCAGTGCCCCTTTTTTGTATTTGTTGGTTCGGGGCTCGAACCCTCGAAAAACAAAGTGAACGGGTTCGAAAAATCGGCAGGACAGCCGCTTTTGACGCGCTTTAGCGCGCCCGAAGGGTGGTGCGCAGGAGCGCGCACCATCAATCCCTCCCATATGTGACCCGATTCACGCGCAGTCAGGTTCCGCGTGGTTCTTTTATGGTTGCCAATGGGCGAGGTTGCGACCGATAAGTATCGCAAGGTGCTCCACCTCGGGAACGTAGAGTTGGTGGAGTTGGTGGTCACGCGGATCCTGTCGTTGGCGAACTTGCTCAATGCGACGGATTGAAGAAAGAATACTACGCTTGACACGCCAAGGAAAAGTCGTGCCAAGAACATGCTTGACCACAGGCGCGCCGTAAACGGATCTGGCGACGCGCTTCAGGGG
>JBOHZI010000016.1:0-16087 GCA_050738295.1 Gammaproteobacteria bacterium | reverse complement strand
CGACGAAGCATTACCCCAAAACTTTGTCGGAAGTATACCATCTCCTTTTTAAGGGGTATCCGGAATAAGTGGTAGGAATTTCCCAGCTTGGTAACGTGTGACTTATAGAAGGTTTTGGTTGGAAATGGGTTTGACTGACCGACTTTGAACGATCAGAGTAAATGCACAAATCGGCCAGAACCGGTCATACGTTCCCTGTCTTAAAAACCGACATTCAGGCCTCTTATTTCCTGTTACGAGATTACCCTCCGTTGCCAATCATGGGAATGGGGATCGGCTTAGGAGCCTCACCTGGCCGTCGCTGGCATCTGATGAGTTCCATCACCGCCTTAGGATGGTCTCCGTTGGCCTTAGACCCGATCAACAAGCACACATGTGATCTTTCTTCAAATCCCACAGTGATTGACTTGACATTGTTGCCACCAGAGACGCTTGCTCGCGCGCCTACTATGTACGTCCCGGGCTTGAAAGTAATAGTGAGGGTGTTACCTGGCGTTAGCGGACCGAGTTGAGTTCCGCCCAAAAGCAAGTAAACCTTGGCACCTGGGTTCCATTTGGCGCGTGTCACCGTGAGACTGGCGGCATTTCCCGTAAATTTGGCGCTCGCGCAGCCGCCTAGAAAGGCTAACACCAAAGAGACAAGCATCAAGCGCCGCATAACCCCCTCCTATGCCTTGTTTGGCTAAGTATAGCGTGGCTTTCCATGCCCTGAAAGCAGTACCACGGCGATGTCTATCTTATGCCTGCATGGATGACTGAAATGGGTCGAATCTTGCCTGTCGGTGGATACCAAAGCGGACATTCGCGGGCCCATCCGATTTTTCGCCCGTCCAAGCTTAGAGCCAGATCGGCCAAACAACCAGAGACCGGGCACACGACCGTAGAAACGAACGTGCTCGCGATTCCTGGAAATTTTGCAAGAGGGAATCCGAGTCCCAACAGCCCTCAATGCGCTTCGTCCCAGTTGGCGCCGGTGCCGATATCAACTACCAGCGGTACTGACAAATCGGCCGCGTCCTGCATTTGCCGGCGAATTTCCTCGCGTGCCGTATCGACGAATTTTTCTTCCACTTCGAAGACCAGTTCGTCGTGCACCTGCATGATCAATGTCGCGGGCACAGCGTCACGGGCACACCATGCGTGGATCGTGATCATGGCGCGTTTGATGATATCCGCCGCCGTGCCCTGCATGGGCGCATTGATCGCGGCCCGCTCCGCGCCCTGACGGCGTTGCATGTTGCGGCTGGAGATTTCAGGCACATACAGGCGACGCCCGAACAGGGTTTCCACGTAGCCGTCGCGTCGCGCCTGCTCGCGCGTGCTGTCCATGTAGTGACGCACGCCGGGATAGCGATCAAAATAGCGGTTGATGTAGTCCTCGGCCTCCCCACGCGAGATGCCGAGTTGACGCGCGAGACCGAAGGCCGACATGCCGTAGATCAGACCGAAGTTGGTGGCCTTGGCCGCGCGGCGTTCCTCGGCGGTCACCTCGTCCATCTTCTTGCCCAGCACTTCGGCGGCCGTGGCGGTATGAATGTCGAGTTTCTCGGCAAAGGCTTTTCTCAACCCTTGATCGCCCGACAAATGCGCCATGATGCGCAGCTCTACCTGCGAATAATCGGCGGCAAGCACCACGCAGCCCGGTGGGGCAATGAAAGCCTGGCGGATACGCCGACCCTCTTCGCTGCGCACAGGAATGTTCTGCAAGTTGGGATCGGAGGAGGATAGTCGGCCCGTCGAAGTGCCGGTCTGGTTGTAGGAGGTGTGCACCCGGCCGGTTGACGGATTGACGCTCGCCGGCAACTTTTCCGTGTAGGTGGAGCGCAGTTTCGACACCTCGCGGTAGTCGAGGATCAGTTTTGGCAGCTCATGCTCGTCCGCCAGTTCCAGCAGCACCTTTTCCGCCGTGGACGGCTGGCCCTTGGGCGTCTTGTGCCTGGCCGGAAGCGCCAGCTTGTCATACAGGATTTCGCCAAGCTGAACCGGCGAGCTCAAGTTGAATTCCTGGCCGGCACAGTCCCAGGCGGCCTGCTGCAGCTCGGCCATGCGCTTTTCCAGCTCGGCGCTCTGTTTCGCCAACTGGTCGCAATCGATCAGCACGCCATGGCGTTCCATGGCGAGCAGAACGGGAACGATGGGCAACTCAATGGATTCATACACTTCGCAGGCGCGCGGCAGGGCTTGCAGGCGCGGCCACAGGTTCTCATGCAGGCGCCAGGTGATGTCGGCATCTTCTGCCGCGTACTGACCGGCGGCCTCGATGGGCACATCCTCAAAGCCGATGCGCTTGCGCCCGGTGCCCGTCACCTCGTCGTAGTCGATGGTCTTTTCGTTCAGCGCCCGCTCGGCGAGCGAGTCCATGTCGTGCCGCCCCGCCGTGGGATCGAGCACATAGGATTCGAGCAGCGTGTCGTGGCGAATGCCGGCCAGTTTGATGCCGTGATTTGCGAACACGTGCGCATCGTATTTGAGGTGATGCCCCACTTTGCCGCGCTCGGCGCTTTCCAGCAGCGGACGGAGTCGTTCGAGCACGGCCTCGCGGTCGAACGGCTGCGCCTCGGTGTGCGCGAGCGGCACATAGGTTGCATCATCCGCGGCGAGCGCAAAGGAAATGCCCACGATGCGCGCCATGAGGTAGTCGAGGCTCGTGGTCTCGGTGTCCACGGCGAACAGCTCGCTTTTTTCGAGGCGCTTTATCCACGCGTCGAGTTGCGCTTCGGTGGTAACGATCTCGTAATCGCGCTCCGGTGCGGCGGATTCCGCCTCACCCAATTCCGCCAGCCAACTCTTGAATTCAAGGTCGGCGTAGATCTGCCGCAATGCTTCGGTATCCGGCTCGCCCGCTGTGAGCCCAGCCGGTTCGACGTCCAGTTTGACGTCGCACTTGATGGTCGCCAGTTCGCGCGAAAGCTGAATGTCATCGAAGCTGTCACGCAGGCGCTCACCCGCTTTGCCCTTGATGTCGTCGGCATGGGCGAGCAACTCGTCGAGGCTGCCGTAGTCCTGCAACCACTTGGCAGCCGTCTTGGGTCCGACGCCATGCACGCCGGGAATATTATCGGAGGTGTCGCCCATCAGGGCCAGCAGATCGATGATGCAGGTCGGTGGTACGCCGAATTTCTCCTCCACGCCGGCGCTGTCGAGGCGTCGGTCGCGCATCGTATCGAGCAACGTGATGCGGTCGTTGACCAGTTGCGCCATATCCTTGTCGCCGGTGACGATCACCACGTCGTAACCCGCGTCCGCGGCCTCGTGCGCCAGAGTGCCGATCACGTCGTCCGCCTCCACGCCGGTCTCGCGCAATAGCGGCAAACCGAGTGCCTGAATGGCGATAAGCAGGGGCTCGACCTGCGGGCGCATGTCGTCGGGCATCGGCGCCCGGTTGGCCTTGTAGCGCTCGAAGAGTTCGTCGCGGAACGTTGGCCCCGGCGCATCGAACACCACGCCGATATGACTGCTCGGCTCTTCGCGCAGCAGCTTGCGCAACATGTTCAGGACGCCATAGACGGCGCCAGTCGGGCGGCCGTCGCTGGTGGCGAACGGCGGCAAGGCGTGGAAGGCTCGATAGAGATAGGACGAGCCATCAACCAGAATCAGGCGTTTACTCATCGACTACTCATCTACTACTCGTTGCAGGTGTCGGAGCCGTAGTGGCAGCCGTGGCCGGCGCTGGCGCATGCTTGGCCGCTGGTGGAGGCGCATGTTTCGCCGGCGGCGGTAGGTAAAGCGGTCCCGATTGGCCGCACCCACCGAGGGCGCAGGCACCGGCGAGTATGGCGAAACCGAGGAGAGGGCGGGATGCTTTAAGGCAGTTTGCGATACGCATGGACTCCGATTATACGATCGCAGGCTTGATTGCGTCAGCGCATTGCAGCACTATGGACACAGGCTCCTTTGGGACACCGGCTTATGCGTACTATTGACGGCTGGCTCGCCGAATACGGCGAATACCACCGCAATCACACCAACAAGATACTGCACTGGATCTGTGTGCCGCTGATCATGCTGTCCCTGATTGTGCTGTTCGCCGCTATTCCCCGACCGGCGGGTTTTGCCCTCTCGCCGTGGATTCACTGGGGCACGGTGCTGCTCGTGCTGGCGCTCGTCTACTACTTTGTGCTGGCACCGCGACTGGCCCTGGGCATGCTCGTCGTGGCCGCCGCGCTGATTTTCGCGACCTGGGGCCTGCAACAACTACCGTGGTCGCTGGCGATTACGGGGGGCGTCATCTTTATCGTCTCCTGGATCGGACAATTTGTCGGCCATCGCTACTTCGAGCACAACCGGCCCGCCTTTTTCAAGGATGTGCAGTTCCTCATGATCGGTCCGCTGTGGCTACTGTCCTGGGTGTATCGCCGCCTCGGCCTGCGCATTGCCTGAATCCTGACGCCCTGCGCCGGCCGCTCCCAGCGTGTAAAATTCAGGCCTTGATCCGCGCGCCGCGCGGTGAGTCCCGATACATCGTACTGACCGGAGAACGCTATGCGTCGTCATGCCATCGCCCTGCTATTGCCTCTGTTTTGCCTGACCATCACGCCGACGGCTCTGGCGGCATCTTCACCCTCCTCGCAACTCACGTTGACGCAGATTATGGCCAACCCGGACTGGATTTCCCTAACTCCGGAAAATCCCTATTGGGGTGCCGGCAGCAAAACCGTTTATTTCTGGCAACGCGCACACCAGGCGCCAACTGCCAGCCTGCAGGCCATCAACCTGGCCGGCAACAAAGTCAGCACCGTCCCCGATGCGAACTGGAGCGCGACCGGCTCGACGCAATCGGCGTTCAACCACGCCCACACCCGCGAACTCTACGTCAACCACGGTGACCTGTTCATGAAGGACGTCAAGGACGGGCGCATCGGACAACTCACGCGTGGCTTGGGCCAGGCCTCCAATCCGCAGTTCGTGTGGGGCCGCGACGCGGTGAGCTACAACCTTGACGGCAATTATTACGTGCTGGATATGGCAACCGGGTTAAGTACTGTAGCCGCCGACGTAAAAGCCGAACAAGCACCCGACGATGTGAAAACGCCGTACCATTATTACAGCGCTGAACAGGCGCGGTTGTTCGCCGCCATCAGCAAGGACAAGGCAGACAAAAACGCTCGCGAACAGCAGCAGAAAATGCTGGCGAAAGCGGATTCGAGCCGCGGGCCGGAGCCGTTCTATCTGGGCTCCAATGTCAAGGTGCTGTACCAATCGCTGTCTCCGAACGCGAAATGGATGCTGGTCATCACCGAGCCCAAACATTACGACAAGGGCCCGCATGGACAGATGCCCGATTATGTGACCGAAGATGGGCGCATCGTGCTTAAAACCGTGCATCGTCGCGTAGGCTGGAACGAGCCGGCGCCGATGCACGTTGTGTTGCTTGACCTCGTAAACCACACCCAGTACCCGCTCGATGAAAAGCAGCTTCCCGGGATCACGCAGGATCCGCTCGCCAAACTGCGCAAGCAGGCGGTCCAGTGGGATGTTAAACACGGGGTAAGCAAGGCCCAGGCCGAAGCCTCGGTGAAAGCGCCCAAGGTGCGCCCGGTGCAGATCAGGGGGCTGGCCTGGAGCAGTGATGGCTCGCGGGTAGCCATCATGTTCCGCAGCATCGACAACAAGGATCGCTGGATTGCCACCGTGGACTTCGACGATGGCATGAAACTCGTCACCCGCAACCGCCTCACCGATCCGGCCTGGATCAACTGGAACTACAACGACTTCGGCTGGCTGCCCGACAACCACACGCTGTGGTACCTGTCGGAGAAATCCAACTATTCACAGCTTTATAGCGAGGACGTCAACACAAGCAAAACCCGACAGTGGACGCAGGGTCACTTTGAAGTCTATCACCCGGTACCCGGCGCGCAAGGCCACTACATCTACTACCGAGCGAACAAAACCTCGCCCGGCATA
Organism: Gammaproteobacteria bacterium; assembly: GCA_050738295.1. Taxonomy (GTDB): domain Bacteria; phylum Pseudomonadota; class Gammaproteobacteria; order JAKDMP01; family JAKDMP01; genus JBAUSV01. The sequence continues at coordinate 10,180 of JBOHZI010000016.1, read as the reverse complement.
TACAGCCTGTACCGACTGGACCTGTCCTCCGGCAAGAGCGAGGCGCTGACCCGTCTCGGCGGCGTGGACGGCGCTCAGCCTTCCATGGAAACCGACAGCCGCTTCCGTCTTTCGCCCGATGGCAAATCGATCCTCTTCTATCACTCGAGCATGCTGCGCCCGCCGGAACTCTACGTCGTCTCCACCACGCCCGGCAGCACACCGCAGCGTCTGACGCACACCATCAAGAGCGGCTTCACGAACATCGACTGGATCATGCCGAAGATCGTGCATGTGCCCTCGACGCATTTCGACGGCACGATTCAGGCCCGGCTGTATCTGCCACACAATTACGACCCGAATAAATCCTATGCCGGTGTCACTTTCATTCACGGCGCGGGCTACCTGCAGGACGCCCACCAGGGTTGGTCGTACTACTTCCACGAGATGATGTTCAACAACTTCCTGGCTCAGCACGGCTATGTCGTCATCGACATGGACTATCGCGGCTCAGCCGGTTACGGCCGCGACTGGCGCACCACGATCTACCAGCACATGGGCCACCCGGAAGTACAGGACATCACCGACGGCATGCACTGGTTGGAGAAGCACTACAACGTCGATCCGAAACGGCTTGGCGTGTACGGCGGCTCCTACGGCGGCTTCATGACCTACATGATGATGTTCCGCCGACCGGATCTGTTCCAGGCCGGCGCCGCCATTCGTCCGGTGGCCGACTGGGCCAACTACAACGATCTCTACAGTTCAGACATTCTCAACCGTCCGGCGATCGATCCGGAGGCCTACGACATCAGCTCGCCGATCCACTACGCACAGAATCTGAAGGGGCATCTGCTCATCGCCCAGGGCGTAGAAGACGACAACGTGTTCTTCCAGGACACCATACACATGACGCAGAAACTGATCGAGCTGAAGAACCCGAACTTCCAGGTCGCGTTCTACCCGATGGAGCACCACGGTTTCGAAGAACCCGCTGCGTGGCTTGACGAATACCGCCGAGTCTGGAAGTTGTTCTGCACCTACGTCAGTCCGAAACAGCGTTGTCAAACCGACCGCTGAACGATGATGTTGTTCGACACGTCAGGAGATCGCCGTGAAAAGACGACTCACACCCCTCGCCTGCTCACTCGCCCTGCTGGGAGCTAGCACCGCAATGGCCGCAACCCAACAGCCCTTCACCGCGAAGGATCTCGTCATGATGAAGCGGGTCGGCGATCCGCAGCTTGCGCCCGACGCTCGCCATGCCGCCTTCACACTGCGCACCACCGAGCTGGCGGCCAACAAGGGTGTGACGCATATCTATACACTTGACCTCACACAGAAGAGCGCGAAACCGCGCAAGCTCGTCAATGGCAACTCACCGCGCTGGTCACCCGATGGCAAGACATTGTATTTCCTTGCTGATCACAAGGGTCACACCGCGCTTGAGCGCATCGGCGCCAACGGCGGCAAGCCGGAAACGGTGAGTGAACTGCCGCTTTCGATCAACAATTACAAACTCTCACCCGACGGCCATCACGTGCTGCTTTCGATCGATGTGTTCATGGACTGTAAAAAAGCGCCGCTTGCCTGCACGCGCGACAAACTTGATGTGCGCGCCGAGAACAAGGAAAGCGGGCGACTGTACACACAACTACTCGAACGGCACTGGGACACGTGGTCGGACGGACGGCGCTCGCAACTCTTCCTCGCCACGCTCGCCAGTAACGGAAAACTCGAACCGAATCCGGTCTGGCTCACCCGCGGACTCGACGGCAACATTCCCTCCAAGCCGTTCGGCGACGCTTCCGATTACGCCTTCTCGCCCGACGGCAAGACCGTGTACTTCGACGTCAAGGCGCAGGACCAAGCCGATGCCTGGTCCACCAACTTCGATGTGTACGCGGTGCCCGCCAACGGCCGCCAGTCGCCGCGTAACCTGACTGTCGCGAACACCGCCTGGGACGGCTTCCCGCTCGCTGCACCTGATGGCAAAACGCTTTATTATCTCGCCATGAAAACGCCCGGCTTCGAGGCCGATCGTTTCGCCATCATGGCGCTTGATCTTGCGAGTGGCAAAACCCGCAAAGTGGCCCCGGGCTGGGACCGCTCCGCAGGCCCATTACAGTTATCCGCTGACGGGAAAACGCTCTACACCACAGCCAACGATCGGGGTAATCACCCGCTGTTCGCGGTGGACATCGCGAGCGGCAAAGTGCGTGAACTGGTAAGCGACGGCAAGGTCGCCGGCTTTTCCGCGACGGCAGGAAAGCTCCTCATTGCCCATCAAGATTTCAAGCATCCAACCGATCTTTACCTCGCCGACGCCGAAGGCGCCGATTACCAACAACTCACGCACTTCAACGCCAAACAGCTTGCCCACATCGCCTTCGGCGACTACCAGTGGTTCACCTTCAAGGGCTGGAATGGCGACAGCGTGCAGGGCTATGTGATGAAGCCCGCGAACTACACGCCCGGCAAAAAATATCCGGTTGCCTTCTTGATCCACGGCGGCCCGCAGGGTGCGTGGACCAACGACTTCCACTACCGCTGGAATCCGGAAGTCTATGCCGGCGCCGGCTTTGCCGTCGTCGCGATCAACTTCCACGGTTCCACCGGCTACGGCCAGGCCTTCACCGACGCAATCAGCCAACACTGGGGTGATCGTCCGCTCGAAGATTTGCAAAAGGGCTGGGCCGCGGCACTCAAGAAATACGACTTCCTCGACGGCGACCGTGCCTGCGCACTGGGCGCGAGCTACGGCGGCTACATGGTGTACTGGATGGCCGGCGTGTGGAACAAGCCGTGGAAGTGCTTCGTGGACCACGACGGCGTATTCGACAACCGCATGATGTACTACGCAACCGACGAACTCTGGTTCGAGGAGCACGAAAACGGCGGCCCGCAATACAAGGTACCCGCGAGCTACGAAGCGTTCAACCCGATCGATCACGTAAAAAACTGGCGTGTGCCGACACTCGTCGTCCACAGCGCACACGACTACCGCATCCCGCTCAGCCAGGGACTCGCCGCCTTCACCGCACTGCAACGCCGCGGGATACCAAGCGAGCTACTGACCTTCCCGGACGAATCGCACTGGGTCTCGAAACCGCAGAACAGCCTGCAGTGGCATCACGTCGTGCTCGGCTGGCTCAAACGCTGGACCAAACCGGCCGCCTCGGACTGAGGCGTCCTTAGCGCATCACGTACGGCAACATCCGCCTTCTGTTACCCGCCTGTGTTACCGGAGAAGTAATCTGCCAATTTCCAACGGGCTTCCTGCATGGCTTCTTCCAAGGAGCCCTTAAACAAAGCACCATTATTCGCGAACAATATCTTCATCCGCCAAGCCAGGATGTCGGCTGTAGGAGCTGTCAACAAATTAAAGTGTTTTGTTTTTTCCGGATACGGAATTGGTCTGCTTGCCTGAATGGTGGTCGACGTTAACTCATAGGCTCCGCTCTCTAATTTTGGATTCTTGACGTAAACGTGTATGCGATAGGACACACCAACCGTTTTCGCATCGGTAGTCAGATACACCCCTTGCGGCTGAATAAAGATCGTTGCTTGCGTCCCAACCTGTCGTGTTTTCTCGTGAAAGAAAAGTGCTTTCATGTACCCAACATGATCCGTTACCGAAGCCTTCTCCAACATGGGGATTGCTTTAACGGCCTGATGTATGTTCTGTTGTTCCATTTTTGTCACGTGAAAGCTGGAAATCTCTTTCGCGTAGGGTTTTAATGTCGCCCAGAATCCCTGATTGCTACCACCCGGCGTATAGGTGCTAGACGCATCCGGCGCTGTGTAGAACCCAGATGTTGTCGAAAAAACAGCTGCATTCCATAAGGCCGCTTTCGTAGCAGCTGGCAAGCGGTCGTGCAAATTGCTTGCATCGTCCGACTGTATGTATACGATTGTTTTCGACAACGGGCCGAGCACGGCCTTCTGCTTATTCAACAATTTCGGATTGGATGAGGCACATCCATTTAACGCAAACATCAAAAAAACTGCGACAAGCAGAAACAAAACTTTGTAAGACGACCTCATTTAATTCGACCCTCGAATTGTATTATTTACAAGAACGAAGTGTACTCCGTGTATTTTGCTTTCACAAAACCCAACCCCTGCTATATACCGCTCGAAGCGCGCTTCCAATACATGCAGCCCACACTCTCTTCGCGCACGATTTCGCCGGTGCGCCACAAGCGGTGCAGGTGAGCGAGTGTTTCACCCAATGCGAAGGGAATACTCCCGGGTTGGAGTTCACGCCCGAACAACTGCGGCATAAGTGAGGAGGCGGTCGCGGATTTACCATCCAGCGCATCACGCAGACGTTCGAGTTGTTTTGCGTGGTGATCGGTCAGCTGGTCGAGTCGTTCGTGCAGACCGCGAAACGGCAGCCCGTGAGCCGGTAGCACCAGTGTATCGGCAGGCAATGCGCGCAATGCCTCGAGCGCAGCGAGGTAGTCACCGAGCGGATCGGCTTCGGGCGCATCGGGCCAGACCGAAATGTTGGGCGTGATTTCAGGCAACACGATATCGCCCGCGGCGAGCACCGGATTGTCGCGGCGGAACAGCAGCGCATGCGCTGGCGAGTGTCCACTGGCTACGCTCACCTGCCATTGCGGTGCAAACGGCAAGGTCTCCGTATCGAGCCAGTGCGGGGTGTCGGGCAACGCGGGCACACTGCGCCGGTAGCCGTTGCCGGAACCGAACATCTGCGTGTTGTATGGCACGCCGTGAGCAGCATAAAAACGACCCATGGATTCGCCCAACTGCTCACCGCTCAAGGCGTGCAGCGCGCGCGCCTGTGCGTATTCCGCGCGAGTGATATACAACTCGGCGCCGGCCGCTTCCAGGTGCGCGGCCTGGCCGATGTGATCGGGGTGAAAATGAGTGACCACCACACGGCGGGGCGACGGAGTCGCATCCCACAATGCTGAGGTCTCCTCGTTGCCGTAGCCGGTATCGAGCAGGAACGGCGCTTCATCGTCGCCGTGCAGGAAATACACGTTGATGTGACCGGGCTTGAACGGCAGTGGCAAACGCGTCCATTCCACACCGTCTTCGAGCGCCACGCGTTCGCCCCAGGTCGGCGCCGGGCCGGAGTAATCGAGCGCGCTCATTGCGGGTAGAGCTGCTCGTCCACCAGGTCGCAGAGGCAATGCAGCAGCACGATGTGTACTTCCTGGATGTGTGCCGTGCGCTCGGCCGGGACCCGCAGTTCCATATCGGTGTCTTCCAGCAGTTTGGCCATGGCGCCGCCGTCGCGTCCAGTCAGCGCAAGCACCCAGGCACCGGCCTCGTGCGCGGCCTTTATCGCAGCACACACATTGCGCGAACCGCCGCTGGTGGAAATGCCGACGAAGGCGTCGCCGGGGCGTGCGAGCGCTTCGACCTGTTTGGAGAACACCTGATCGAAGCTGTAGTCGTTGCCGATGGCAGTCAGCGCCGAGGTGTCGGTCGTGAGTGCAATGGCGGCCAGCGGCGGACGCTCGCGCTCGAAGCGGTTGGTGAACTCGGCGGCAAAATGCTGCGCATCGGACGCCGACCCGCCATTGCCGCAGACCAGGATACGACCGCCCGCTTCAAGCGTCTTCGCCAGACGCCGGGCCGCCTCGGCCACCGGTGCGGACAATACATCGCGCGCCCGCGTCTGCGTCGCTATGGTGTTCTCGAAGTGCGTACGTACCCTGTCTTCGTGTTTCATGTCGTTCCCTCGAAAGCATTCGAAATCCACTCGATCTCGCCGGCGCCGGAAATCGCCACCACATCGGCGCGCAGGGTGCGCGAGCCCGCGTGCGGATGGCGTGCGACATAGACGCCGATCGCCCGTTGCAGGCGCGCCTGCTTGGCGGCCGTTACGCTGGCCGCCGCACCACCATAGTCGGAGCGCGAGCGATAACGCACCTCCACGAACACCAGTGTCGCACCGTCTTCCATGATCAGATCGATTTCACCGAAACGCGAACGAACATTGCGCTCCAGCAGCTTCAGGCCACGCGCGGTGAGCCAGTCCGCAGCCTTGCTTTCGGCCTGCGCGCCCCGTTCGGCACGATTCACGGCGCCGTGGCTGCAACCGGCGCCAGCACACCGTTGCGATAACGTGCTGGATCAGCGCGGCGCTGAATGACCTGATTCGTACCCATGCTGAGCGCACCGGTGACACCGCGCACGGGATGCGCCAGGGGATGTTCGGCGTGCGCGAGCAGGGGCAACAGACGCCAGGCGTCGTAACCCAGACCGTACAACGGTGCAAACTGCCCCCAGTTCTGCGCATGCAACTTGGCCAACTGATTGCGCGTTGTGGCCAAGGCGCCCGTATCGGCCAGAAACCACGGCATCACCGGGAAATGCACGCCGTCCAGATCGGGCACGTTGGCACCAGGTTGGTACACGTTGGATATGGAGTACATGGACAATCCCAGGCCATGGTTATAGGCGATCTGGGACGGAATCAGCAGTGCCGTACCGTAGGGCGCCGCGAAGAAAACAAACTGGATATCCTGACGACGATGCGGCGTAAAGCCCAGCGGCTGCCCGAGCACGGCGGACAGATGCTGTTCGCGTTGCGTGCTCGCATCCAGACCGAAGGCAGCAGACAGCGCGGCGCTAAAATGCTCGGACTGGGCAGGAAACGTGGTGCTGGCCAGCACCTGTCCGCCGAGCAGCGTCAAATTCCGGGTGAACGCGGCGGCGATGCCGGCGCCCCAGTCGTTATCGGGTACCAGCACCACCGCCCGACTCAATCCCTGCGCCACGGCCTGTTCGGCACTGGTGCGGGCTTCCTGCTCGGGACTCAGTCCAAACTGGAAAAACCCCGTCGGCGGGGCGCCCTGTCCCGGCAAATAGTTCAGCGCCAATTCCGGCGTATTACCCGCGGCCGAGGCGGCGCCCTGCGCACCGGGTACCGTAAGTGGCCCGAGCACGAAATCCGCGCCCGCCGCAGTGGCCTTCGCTAGCGCCTTGCGCGCACCGTTCGCGCTGCCGCCGGTGTCGTACACCATAAGCGTCGGCTGAGAACTCTGCACCCGGTAATAGGCGGCAAGTATCCCGGCTTCCACGGCCCGCGCCTGAGCCGCATTGGGGCCGGTCAGCGGCAGCAGCAACGCAACCTGCCCGGGGTAGCTCAGGCGCGCCTTTTCCTCGGCCACGATCTCCGCGACCAAGCCCTGATTGGCCGGATGCTCCGGATACGCACTGCGCCAAGCGGCCAGCTGGGAAGCAAACTGTTTGGGCTGCTCCCACGCCGTGCGCCAGATCTGGGCGAGCGTGATCCAGCCCTGCGTCACGGGCGAGAGCCCTGTGGCGGAAGGCAGCGCTGTGGTCCCGATCAGAAGCCCCCACAACAGTTGATTATTGGCCAGCTCCTGTTGCGGGTCATTCGCAACCAGACGCCCGCGCTGCACCAGTTCTTTGAGACCCGTGGCCGGATCGTCAGCGGCAAAATGGGCACGCCCGGCAAGCGCCAGCACCTCGGCCTGCGCCGCAATGTTTGTCGCCGCTGGCGCGGCCGCCAAGGCGGCCAGCGCGGGTTTCGGGCGATGCGTGGCCAATGCGAGACGCGCCTTGGTGCGGGCACCCGCAAGCTGGCGGTTCGGCGCCAAGGCCGCAATATCGAGCGGGGCGACCGCTTCCCATGCCGAGGCCAGGTCATTGGCTTTTTCGTAATCGGTTGCCGCATTCAGCCGTGCCGCCGCCCGTGCCTGTCCGCGTGCCTGCTTCGCCGCCTCCAGCCAGGCTGCACCGGCCTGCTTGTAGTTGCCGCGCGACTCCATCCGCTGGGCCTGCGCCGCGGTCGCGTTGCCTGTGGGGCGCGTCACCGCACAACCGGCCATCACGCCGACCAGCGCCACCGCACCCAACCAACCGAGAACCGAACGCGTACGCACTTGCACTATTTGCTCAACCATCGCAGCATACCGATCATGTTACTAGAATCGAACGGCAGATAGCCCGTGGCTGGAACGCTTTACATCGTAGCGACGCCCATCGGCAACCTGGGCGACATCAGCGAACGGGCGCGGCAACTCCTCGGCGAGGTGGACTTCATCGCTGCCGAGGACACCCGCCACAGCGCCCGCCTGCTGCAGGCTTTGAAGATTGCGACGCCGATGCTTGCCCTGCATGAGCATAACGAAGCAGCCAAGGCGCCCGCGCTCGTCGAACGCCTGCTGGGTGGGGAAACCGCGGCGCTGATTTCCGATGCCGGCACGCCGCTGGTCTCCGATCCGGGCTACCGGCTGGTACGCGCCGCCCAGGACGCGGACATTGCCGTGCGCACGGTGCCCGGCGCTTCGGCCCCCCTGGCGGCGCTCTCCATCGCCGGACTCGCCACCGACCGCTTCGCCTTCGAAGGTTTCATGCCCGCCCGCAAGTCGGCGCGCCAATCCCGCCTGGACGATCTCGCCAACGAACCGCGCACACTCATCTTCTTCGAGGCGCCGCACCGCCTCGCCGCCATGCTCGCCGACTGCGCCGCGAGCTTCGGCGCCGACCGCGAAGCCACACTCGCACGCGAACTCACCAAACTGCACGAATCCTGCCAGCGCGCCCCGCTCGGCGAACTCGCCCGGCGCGTCGCCGAAGGTGAAGAACCCGCCCGCGGCGAATGCGTAATCCTGATCGCCGGTGCCCCAGAAACACCCGACGCCTCACCCATGGAAAGCGACCCGTTACTCGCGGCCCTGATCGCCGAAGGCATCAGCCCCAAAACCGCCACTGCCGTCGCCCGCCGCCTGCTCCCCAACGCTAAACGCCGCGACCTCTACCAACGCGCCATCGAACTGGCCGCCCTCAACCCCGACTAAAAATACCGCCTCGTCGTTCCCGCGAAAGCGGGAACCCAGTCAAACAAGGTATCCCGGCGTAGCCGGGATACATCCAATTCAACTGGATACCCGCCTTCGCGGGTATGACGGACAAGATTAAGTACGCACTTTTCCCCGGACAACAGTGCGCCTTTTCCGAGATGACAACCCGCAATCAAATGGTGCAGATCAGCGGAACAGGTGGCCCTGAACATCGACAAACGCCTGGCGTATCTCGGGCACCGAGCCGAGCATGCGTTTGGCGTCGTTGGTGCCGCCGTAGCGAATGCGCAGGAAGTCGGGGAGTTTGTTCGGCGCCAGTTCGCCGATCCCGTGCCTTTTGTAGGCATCGAGCACGTAGTCGAGAAACGAGCGCATTTCCCTTTCGTAACCGCCCAGGCCGGTGGCGCGAGCCGTTTCGACACGCTTGGCACGCGCCAGCGGCGCCAGCGTGAAACGCACATAGGCAAGCACATCGAAGATGTCGCTGTCGGGCGCGTCGATCAAACGCCGCATGTCTTCCAGTCGGTCGGCGTCGTAACCCATCTCGGCCAGACGCTGGATAAACGCGATGCGCCGTTCGGGGTCGCTCCACACCGTCCGCAGTTCATCCTCCGAGGTCACGAGTGTGCCGAGGTCGCCGAACAGTTGTTCCATGAACTCCTGCGCGGTAATGGGTCGGCCGTCGTGCGACCAGTAGCTGGTGGCCGCGATATAGCGAATCTTGCGCTCCTTGCCGTCGGCCAGCTTGACGACGATCTTCTCGATGGGCGGCGGATCGTCTTCAACGCCATCTGGTAGCTCCGGTGGGTTGGATGAAGGCTTACGTGGCCCACGCGGCTCATCCGGCGGCAACGGCTCGCCGTCCCACTCCGGGTCGTTGAAATGTTCGTAGGCACGCACGAAATCGTAAACGGTGAAGAAATGCTTGCCGTCGAACACCCGCGTACCTCGGCCGATGATCTGCTTGAACTCGATCATGGACTTGATCGGGCGCATCAGCACGATGTTGCGGATGTTGAGCGCGTCCACGCCGGTGGACAGTTTTTGCGACGTGGTCAGGATGGTCGGCAGCGTCTTTTCGTTGTCCTGAAACTCGCGCAAATGCTGTTCGCCCAGCTTGCCGTCGTCGGCGGTCACCCGTTCGCAGTAATGCGGGTCCGGGTGAGTCTTGATCTGGTTGATGTAATCGCGCACCCGTGCGGCATGATCCTGGGTCGCGCAGAACACCAGCGTCTTCTGGCGCGGATCGATCTGATCCATGAATTCGGCCACGCGACTTTGCTCGCGCTCATCAATGATGAGCTTGGTGTTGAAGTCGGTCTCGCTGTACTCGCGTTCCGGGTCGATCTCGCCGCTTACCAACTCGTCGTCATCGCTGTACTTGTAGG
>JBOHZI010000015.1:0-16139 GCA_050738295.1 Gammaproteobacteria bacterium | reverse complement strand
GTCCAGTGTCAGGTCGCCACTGCGCATATGCAATGTGATCTGCTTGTCCTCGGTGCCGTCGATTTGTTCGGGCTTGAAGGTGTCCAGAAAGGCTATGGTTTTCGCCAGTCGCTCGGCGAGTTCGGGGAAGCTCGCTTCGTTGTCTTCGAATTTCGGCGGCTCCTGGCCTGCGAGACGGGCCGGACAGCCTTTGACTATATCCGTTGCAATCTGCACCTGACGCGCAAGCGGGAACATGTCGGGATAAAGACGGGCCTCGACCAGTACTTTGGGTTCGATTCCCTTGGCCTCGGCATACGCGACACCCTTGGCGAGTATGGCCTCGAAGTTGTGCAGCATGCGGATAAAAATCGGCAGGGAAGCCTGGTACATGGACATCTTCATGGCGTTGTCTCCGTAAAAGGAAGGTAGGGTCGACACGCCCAGTTTACGCCCTGCGTACGGCTGCCAACATGCGCTACCGTGGTTAATTGGGAGCTGCAAGACTGGCTATTTTTGACTTATTTCAACCGAAAACCCTGATTTACAAGCCTTTTCTCTGTTTTTCTCTATTCTTATTCTCGTCAACGTGGTATAAGGAGAAGTTATTTTGCGGCTGGCGACAACTGTCGCTGGCCGCTTTAATAACATTGTCAGGTTTGTTTATTGTTTATTTTTTTAGAGAGATTGTAATGTCACAGAACAAGTTATATGTCGGCAACTTCCCGTATTCCGTGAACGAAGATCAGCTGCGTGGAATTTTCTCCCAATACGGAGAAATTTCCGAGCTCGCTTTGATCATGGACCGCGACACCGGTCGCCCGAAGGGCTTTGGGTTCATCACGTTTGCAACGCAGGAAGCCGCCGAAAAGGCCCTGGAGCAAAACGGCAACGATCTGGACGGCCGTCCGCTCAAGGTCAACATGGCCATCGACAAGCCGCGTGGCGGCAGTGGTGGTCAGCGTCCCCGGTGGTAAAAGCCTGAGACGCTTCCGAACTGAATCGGATACGAAAGCCCCGCCATTCGGCGGGGCTTTTTATTGCGCTCCAATCTATCAAGGGTGCCTCTAAAAATAGTGATTTTTTTGCGAGAGCAAGGAGGCACCGCGCGCAGAACCGCAGTGTATGTGTGTATACATGAGGATTCGAGCACGGAGCCGACGCAGCTATCGCAGAAAAGGTGCATTTGTAGAGGTGCCCTTAACTGTGCCGGGGCGGCAGGGGAATAAGCGCGCTGGTACGGTTCACGTAGTCGCGGTAACCGGGGCGGCTTTCGTTCAGATGCTTTTCGAGTAGCGTGACGCCGGAGACACGAGCCAGGAACAACGTCATGAGAATCGGCGCGAAGATCGTCCACCACGCGCCAGCTGCCGCGGCTAGCAGATATAGCCCCCACCACACCAGCATGTCGCCGAAATAGTTGGGGTGACGCGTGTAGTGCCAGAGGCCCGTATCGAGCACCTTGTTCCGGTTGGCAGGATCGCGCTTGAAACGTGCAAGCTGATGGTCGCCCACCGCCTCGAACAGGAACCCTATCAGCCAGAGCACGACACCTGCGACCACCAGCGCCGCGCCGCCTGGCCCCGACAGGATGCCGCGAGCGCCCATGAGTAAAGGGAAGGCAATGATCCAGAGCAGCACGGCCTGCACCAGATACACGGAAAACAGACTGAAAAGGGCAAAGTAACCCCCATGCTTCTTGCGCATGTCGGCATAGCGTCGATCCTCGCCGTGGCCCCAGTTGCGCCGCGTGAGATGCACCGACAAGCGCAAACCCCACACGGTAGCGAGAACGGCGGGAAGCAGATGCGGCGAAGGCGAGACGGCGAAATAAAACCAGCCGAGAAGCACGAAACCGAAGCCCCACACCCGATCCACCAGACTGGCGTCGCGGCGCACCAGCGAGGCCAGCCAGACCGCGAACATCATTGCAGCAACGACGGCCAGGCCCCAGAACATACTCGGGATCAGAACAAGGTTCATGCGTCGGCCTCCACAGTCAGTTGCGCGAAAAGGCAGTGTGTCACAAACCACTCCTCGCCAGCGTTCCAGCCAAAGAGTTCTTCGCAGGCCATGAAGAAAAGACGCCAGCGTTGTACCTGACGCGCCGCCTCGCCCGGCCCGTATTCGCCGACGAAAATATCACGCACAACCGTACGGTCTCCATCGAGCTGACGTAACCAGGCACGACAGGTGCGCGCATAATGGCGTCCGTTCACGCACCACTGCGAACTCAGCGTGAGGTCTTTCTGGAAATGCTGCGGCAGATCTTCCGCGGGCATCAGTCCACCGGTGAAGAAATGCCGCCCCATCCAGTCGCCGGTGCCCTCGGTATCGAACAAGTAGGCGTTGTCGCGGTGACAAAAAATATGAATAAACAGCTTGCCTGTCGGTACAAGCCAACTCGCGATCCGATGCATGAGCTGCTCCCAGTTGCGCATGTGCTCGAACATTTCGATCGAGACCACCCGATCAAAGCGTCTGCGGGTATCGAACTCGCGCACATCGACCGTTATGCACTCGATATTAGCGAGACCGCGCTCGGCAGCGCGGACGCGAATGAATTCCGCCTGCGAAACCGAATTCGACACCGCGACTATGCGGCTTGCGGGATAGTGCTCTGCCATCCACAGCGTAAGCGAACCCCACCCGCAGCCCAGTTCCAGAATGTCCTGCCCGTCAGCCAGTTCCGCGCGTTCGCAGGTGAGCGCCAGCATGGCCTCTTCGGCCGCGGCGAGCGTAGTGACATCCTCCGGCCACAGGCAGGCACTGTACTTGAGCCGCGGGCCGAGCACGTGCTCGTAGAACGCTGCAGGCACTTCGTAGTGCTGGCGGTTGGCGGCATCCGTGTCTACCGCGACAGGCGCGGCGCGCATCGCTTCCAGCAATTCGGCCAGGCTTGCGGCTTGCGCCTCGGCGCCGCCGGCACGTTCGCGGCGTAGACGACGTTTGAGCAGCACACGAATACCGAAACGCAGCACGGCATCCGGCAACCAGCCGCGTTCTGCGACCGCGATCAGTCCCTGCACGGCGGGATGAACGATGACGCGCTTCAGCACGTGTGGCACCAGCGCAACGAGGCCGCCCGCCGGACGGCCGTAAAGTCTGAAGCAAATGGAAGCATTGAATTCAGTCCGTTTTCCTCTGAGCTTATACGCGCTTTGAGTGCAATATGATGCACTTGGGAAAGCGTTGCTCAATTATGGCATGGCATACTTGCACACAAGAATCCTATGTAAGATATGAGCCATGCCATCCTTTCGACTTCCCCACGCGATGATTACCCGTAAGGACTGATGAAAACACCTATCGAACTGCAGGAACTGATCGAAGAAGGCATTATCGATGCCGTGTTGTGGCCGCTCAAAAGCGGCAAGGAAGCGGCAGTCTATGTGGTGCGCGCGGGCGAAGAAGTGTTGTGCGCCAAAGTGTACAAGGACATGGCGCAGCGCAGCTTTCAGGCGCGGGTGAAATATCAGGAAGGCCGCAAAGTGCGCGGCAGCCGTCAGGCACGTGCCGTCAGCAAGGCCAGCAAATTCGGACGTCGGCAACAGGAAGACGCATGGAAAAGCACCGAATCGGACGCCCTCTATCGCCTGTTCGACGCCGGCATCGCCGTACCACGCCCGCATGGCTACTATCACGGCGTGTTGCTGATGGCGCTGGTGACCGACGCGGACGGACGCGGCGCACCGCGCCTGAGTGACGTGGATTTAACGCCAGTAGAGGCACGTTCCTTTCATGATCGTCTGATACGTGACGTGGTGTGCATGCTGTGCCTCGGATTGATTCACGGCGATCTGTCCGAATACAACGTGCTCGTTGCGGACACGGGGCTCGTGATCATCGACTTCCCACAGATCGTCAGTGCCGCCGGAAACAACAGCGCGCGCGACATGCTACTGCGCGATGTGCACAACTTGCGCGACAGTCTCGGACGCTTCGCCCCCGAACTCAAGACGACTCATTTCGGCGAGGAAATGTGGGCATTGTACGAACGGGGCGAATTGCATCCGGACACGCCGCTGACCGGGGAATTCGTTTTTGATCGGCACCGCGCTGACGTACCAGGCGTGATGTCCACCATCGAGGACGCCCGACAGGAAGCAATCATTCGCCAGCAGGGCCGCGAAGCGGCCGAACAAGACTAAACGGCGACTCGGCACCCGAAATAACCCCTCGCCCCTCGCCCCTCGCAGAGGAGAGAAGCTAAATGGCAGCGGTCAAGTCGCCCAGCTTGTCGGTGAGACGCGTGTTTTCGCTGTAGTCCACCGGGCATTCAATAATGGTGACGGTGTTCTGGGCGAGCGCTTCTTCAAGCGCAGGACGTAGTTCCTTTGCCGCGCCGATACGCACGCCGCGACAACCATAACTTTCGGCCTGCTTGAGAAAGTCCGGGTTGGTGAAATCGATGTAGGCGGGGCGGCCGATCTCCAAGTTCTGCTTCCACTTGATCAGCCCGTAAGCCCGGTCCACCCACACCAGCACGACGAACGGAATCTTTTCGCGCATGGCGGTTTCCAGTTCCTGCGAGTTCATCAGAAAAGCGCCATCGCCCATGGTGGCCAGCACCTTGCGGTCGGGTTTGGCGAGCTTCGCGCCCAGCGCGCCCGGCAGGCTGAATGCCATGGTCGCGAGGCCGTTCGAGATGAGGCAGGTGTTCGGCGCGTAGCACGGGTACAGGCGTGCCATCCACATCTTGAGCGCGCCGGTGTCGCAGAGCACGATATCTTCGCGCCCCAGGGTGGCGCGTATGTCGGCGACAATGCGTTGCGGCTTGAGCGGGAAAGCATCGTCGGCCTCGCCGCGCTCCAGTTCGCCGCGTAGCAGGCCCTGTAATTTTTCGATGCGTGCACGATCCGGCTTTGCGCAGCCGGGTTTGCGCTCAACGATGGCGTCCAGCGTGGCCGCGATGCTGCCCTGCACGCCCACCGCCAATTCGTAGTTTGCATCCACTTCGGCCGGCGTTTGGTGGATATGCAGAATCGTCTTGTTCCGCTCCGGGTTCCAGCGTGCCGGCGAATACTCGACGAGATCGTAGCCGACGGCAATCACCAGATCCGCCGCATCGAAACCGAAGTTCACATAATCATGTTCCATGAAGCCGAGCGTACCAAGCGCATTGGCATGGTCGTCGGGGAACACGCCCTTGCCGGCAAAGGTGGTTGCCACCGGCACGTTCAGCGCTTCTACAAAGCGGTGCAAGGCCTCCACGGCACCGTCGCGAGTAATGCCGGGTCCGGCCAGCACGACCGGATTTTTTGCATGATTAATCAACTCCACGGCACGTTCGATCTGCGCTTGCGAAGGCTCCGTGCCGCGTGGCTGGTTGACGGTCAACGGACGTCCCGTGCCCGGTTGCACTGCCACGTCTTCAGGCAGAATCACGGCGGTCGTGCCCGGGCGTTCCGTCTGCGCGACCTTGAAGGCCTTGCGCATGACCTCGACCGTGGCTTCGGGCAGCGAAATCGTGCCCGTCCACTTGGTGATCGGCGCGTAAAAGGCCTCCAGGTCGATCACCTGGTGCGATTCCTTGAAGATGCGGTTGAGCCCCGCCTGCGCAGCAAGCGCCACGACCGGGTGACTGTCGAGCTGGGCATCGGCCATACCAAGCGCCAAATTGATGGCGCCAGGGCCGAGCGTGGCCAGGCACACGCCGGCACGCCCGGTCAGGCGGCCGTACATGTCAGCCATGAACGAGGCGCCCTGCTCGTGGCGGGTGACGATAAAGCGAATCTTTGAATCCAGCAAAGCGTCCAATATGTGAATGTTTTCTTCACCGGGAATGCCGAACACATACTCGACGCCTTCGTTTTCCAGGCATTCAACGAGTAGTTGCGATACATTTTGCTTGCCTGAATCCGACATGATGTGTCCTGCTCGAAGATTTCGTATACTCGATTCTACTTCAACCCACGGCAGCACGATGACCACAACGCATTCCGCAGGGCCGGGCCTTGTCGTCCTGTATCGCTGGCGCCTGAATCCGGGCACGGAAGACACTTTTATTGCAGCGTGGTCCCGCGTGACCGAGTTGTTACGTGAACAACGCGGATCGCTGGGCTCCCGACTGCACCGGGGATCGGACAACATCTGGTACAGCTACGCGCAATGGCCCGATGACGCCACCCGCGACCGCGCCTTTGTCCAAGCGGCGGTAGACCCGGCTGCGACAGATAGCATGAAGGCCTACATCCAGGAGAGTTACCCGGAGATTCGCCTCGACATCACGGCCGATTTCCTCATTCTGCCATCCGCCGAAGGGTAATCCGCGGCACAGGTTCGTGCGATTCCGCAGGATGCGTTGTCATTGGCCGGGATGATACACACGTAGCGTGTGGCGCTTGAGTTGATCGGGCCAGAAGTACACTGTGCGCAGGTCGCCGGTGACGTAACGGTGGGCCTGATCGGTGAAATGAGGCGATTTCGGATTGCCGCTGGTGCCGCCGACATGGATCGCACGCGCGCTCACCTTCGGTCCGAAATCAACCACCGCGACAAAGCTGTTGCCGCTGTTGCCGTAATACTTCTTGGTGCCGGGCCAGGCATGCGCGTTGGACGCGGCCAACGAACCCCAGCGCGAGGAGGTGAACGGCACCGCGAGGCTGGGTTTGGCATCGTCGAAATGCGGGTGGATCGAATCGTCGAGGCGCTGGTAGCGGTTGATCTGACCCCACGGCACGCCCCATGTGCCGAAATCAGTCTTAAGCCGAGCGACGGCCTGGGCGAGCGCATCGAGGCGCATTTTCGGCGTGGACTTTTCGGCCATATAGTCCAGCACCCGCATGTCGGTGGTGTGCGCGTCGAGGCCGCTGGCACGAGCCTTGGCGGCAACCTCGTTCCGCAGCGTGTTACCCCAGAACACCGCGACCGAAGTCGGAATCGAGGTAATGCCCCAGCGATAGTCCCAATGCCGCAGCACCCCGATCGGGCCGGCGAGTTTTGCTTTCAGTGGATCGCTTTTGGACAGGGCGTCGTAGTTCTTGACCAAGATCGGGATCTGCCGCGCGAACGCTGGCAGGTACGAATCGAAGTCATCGGCGATCAGCTTGGCCAGGGTGAAATCGCGCGCGCCGGTCAGCATACGCAGCGCATGCTCGCTGCGCGCGTTCTTGCCGAAGGTATCCATGTACTGCGGATAATCGGCGGCCTTCGGGCTGTATTTGCCGGCCGCCGTCCACGGCCAGTCGTTGGTGTTGAACACCCAGCCATTGGGCGGGTTGAACACGTTAGGCATGTCCTTGAGCGGCGTCAGACCCTGCCACGCGGTGGCGGGATTGCTGCCGTTGACGGGCTTCATGTAATTAAACTTGTTGTTGCGTTTGGGGATGAACTGCGGCACCAGGAAGGCGATCTCGCCCTTGTCGTCGGCGAAGATCGTGTCGTTGGACGAGTTGGCCTTGAGCTCGGCGATTTTCATGTAGCTCGCCAGGTCGGTGGCCTTGGTGCGCAGCCAGCTTTGTTCCAGCGCGGGGATCGGGCGGTTCATCAGCGCCTCGGCGATCCATTTCCCGTTTTCCTTCGCGACGATCGGCCCGGCCTGGGTGAAATACGCGGTGAAGGTGCGTGACTTCATCGTGCCGTCCTTGCCGAGGTAGCGGATGGCGATTGCGCGCGTTTTGACCGGCAACAGCTTCTTGCCGAAACGATAGAACAGCTTGCCGTTCTTCTTCACGATGGTCTCGGCGAACTGGTCCACCGAATCGGTACCGGTCGAGGTATGCATCCAGCCGATGTGCTTGTTGAAGCCCTGGTAGATAAAGAACTGACCCCAGGTCGAGGCGCCGTAGGCGTCGAGTCCCTGGTCGCTCGACATCTGCGTTTCGTCGCGGAAATTGAACGTGACGTGCGGGTTGATCAGGAGCAGCGCGTGGCCGTCAGCGGAGAGCTTGGGCGCGATCGCGATGCCGTTGGAGCCGAGCTGCGCGTGCCAGCTTGCAGGCTTCGTATCCGCCAGCGCCACCTCGGTAGCGTGCTCGGCACCATAGAACGCCGCCAGTTTGGTCAGCTTCACGCGGGTAATGTCGCCGCCGATGCTGCCCTCGGTGAAGGACAGCGCCATCCACGGCTGGTAATGCTTGATGACCTTGGGATGCAAGTTCGGATGCGTGGCCAGATACCAGTTCATGCCGTCGGCCCAGGCGTTCATGAGTTTTTTCAGCCAGCCGGGGCTTTTGGCGTAGTCTTTTTTCAGCACCACCGGATCGATGAAAAGCCGTTCGCGCAGGTCCTGCCAGATCGCCGACTTGCCCTTGGCCTGCGCGGTCCAGCCCAGCGCCAGCAGGTAGTTGTGCTGGACGCGGTGAAAGTCGTCCTCGCACTGCGCGTAGATCATCCCGAATACCGCATCGGAGTCGGTCTTGCCATGCACGTGCGCGATGCCCCAGTTGTCGCGAGTGATCGTGACTCGCTGCGCCTCGCGGGCGAGACGGGCGTATTCGGGGCTGTTGCGGGTGACCGGGGTCTGCCACGCGGCGCGAGCGTGACTGTCGGCGTGCGCGGTTGCCGCGGCGGACGCGCCCGGTGCCGACAAGACGCCAGCGACCAGTACACACACAAGCGCAAACAGACTGTTGCGGAAGTTGAATGGCATCGATCTTCCCCTGAATCGCGTAATGAATACTCTTACCTTACGCCAAAGCGAGGCGGCATGAAAAAGCCTTAGCACCTCCAATTGCGAACCGCATCGCACAATGCTGCACGCGGTATGGCCGAAGAGCGAGATAAGGCCTGAATTCGTCCCCTCCCACACGCCCAAGACGTCTTCCGGGTATGAATCGGACGGGTAGATGTCCAAATTCAGGTCAAAAGAGCATAACGCATCCACCAATGCCTCGCACGGCACCAGTAGTGCGGGAGTCATCCACCTTGTACGCATTGGGAGCAACACGGCAGGTGGGATACTCCGGCCCTACGCGGGCTATAGGAAGATGCGATAGGCTGTTCCCGTAGGATGCTGGCGCGCTTGAATCTATATGAAGCAATTTGAAAAAGCACAGAGGTACTTGGAACGAATTCGTCGAATATATGCAGGGATCCCTTTTGACGAAAATACCAAGAAAGACTATGAAGACGATGTGTATTCATTCTTCATAAACTGTCACCATATACGTGATTGGATCATTAGTTTGAACAAAGTAGGCATAAAGGCTTCGGATGTAGAGGCTTTTATTGACAACAATCAAGCCTTGCAAGTCTGTGCGGATTTATGTGATGGCGCGAAGCATTGCAAAAGAAACAGACCTCCACGCAGCAATTGGCAGCCAAACGTAGCGTTGAAGATGTACAGCGAGACAATTTACAACACCGACCTTGATCGCAAGTCTGTGGCAAAAGCACGCTACACGGTTATCAGTGCCTACGGTCAATGGGATGTTTTGGATTTAGGGGAAACTTGTATGAAATTATGGAGTGAATATGTCGAATCAATGAGAAAGCGGGCTGAAAAACAAGGCTTGGATAGTAGGGTTTAGTTTCGACTACAGGTCTAACAGGGAACTCAACGATTCTTGTGCGGCTTTTCGGACGCGCCCGGAGACTGTAGGGGCTTCATTCAGAGCGACTAATACTCGGTTAAGCGCCTCGGCCGAACACATGCCTTTATGCCGCGATGGGTCGCTCCGTAATTGAGCGTGTATGCGCTTCATTTCAGGCTCGCCTTGGTAGAAGGCGTCCGAGCAATTCAGGTAAGAGTCGTGATTCAGGAAACGATGCGAACCGACGTCTATTATCACCTGAGCCTGAAGCAGGTCGGGCTTGCCTTTGATGAAATTGCTTATTCGGCTGTTGATAAAGACAAAGTAAGCTTTGGGTGAAACGGATAGAACCAGAGTAAATTTGTCGTGAGGTGGATCGACAAGGGGGATGTCCAGTAACAGTATTTCGCCCGGACTGATCACGTTCCCGGTTTTTTAGCGCCCGAAAATATGCTGCTTCAATTCATTCCGGTGAGGCAGCATATTGACCATGTCTTCCAGTCTGATTGAATCGTTCGCGTCGGCTTCATTCCAAGCGCCCTTGTGGCTTGCCGCCGAAAGACTCCCGAAGCTCATCTCGCCGTACTTGGTCAGCATTTCGTCAAGGCATTCGATTTCGCTTTCGCTGAGATAATCTCGATCCGGATCTCTGCGCGGGATGACGGTGTGTCCATCGAGATCGAAAACGCCGTCCGATAATTTGTCGATTCCACGGAAGGAATCCTTTTTCATCAGGTTGTATATCGCACTCGGCATAGGGCCATGCTTCATCGCGATGTAGCTGTCGTCGGAAATGAGTTGCCCGTACCGGTCGAGATGGCAAAGATCGGCGAAATAGAGCACCTTGGAAATCGTAAAAAAAGTCGCTTTACCCGCAGGCAGTCGCGAGGCGACATAGAGAATTAACTCTATGGCCTTGTCGGTGTCGAAGGAATTGCGTGGTAGCGGCATAAAAACCATGCTGATTAACAGCTTTTACATCATAGACGCTTTTTGCGGCGGTGGAGCTTTTGCTTTGGGATAGGTGGCAGGAGTTCGGCTGTGTAGCGGTTGTAGAGGTCAAAGAGGTAGACGCGGTCGGCGTCGGTGTCGAATTTGCGTTAGCCGTAGGCGGCGTCCATGACTCGATCTATGACAATAGTGGGTAATATGGGCAGATCACAGTCTTATTCATAGGGTGTTCGAGATTTTTATACAAATCAAGGCGTTAATTTGCCTGGACGCATTTTCATCCAAGGTGCCACTTTTATGGACGCTATGCTAGACTTTGAAAATTATTACGCGTCACCACTCCAGATTAGACCTCACTTCGAGTCCAGTTAGCGTTGGTGGCCTGAGAAGACAAAACTCTAATGGAGGCATAAGATGGCAACATTCGAGGTACATGGCCCCTTTGAGATGCCGGTCGAAAAACGCCCCGGAGGCCGCGCACTAGTCTTCACTGATTTTTGGAACGACGGCTCTGAAGCCGACTACCTCGCAGGATGCTGCGGTGTATACGTGTTTGCTATTCAGACCGGGCGAGGCTTGACGCCTATATACGTTGGAAAGGCCACCAGAACCTTTAGGCAGGAAACATTCAACAACGCCAATAAACATAAATACCAGAATGGTTTTAGTGCTTATGCTCGTGGCAAACCTGTGATGTACTTTGTTGTTCATCCCCAGAACATCAGGGGGCGAAACAATGCTAAACAGATCAGCAAGATCGAAGACTTTCTTATTCAGGCAGGTTCTGTGAAGAATCCAGACCTACAGAACATCCGAGGCGTCAAGAAGCCGAAGTGGGCCATTAAGGGAGTTATCCGGAGCAAGCGAGGGCGTCGAACAAGTGCAGAAGTGCAATTCTCAGGACTGTTTGATATACACAAAAAGTCACCCAACAAATAACTCAAGCGGACGCGGGGTAAGCTCAGGCTTGGCAAAGCCGGGTTGAACCCGAGGCCGCGCCGCTTAGCGTAAACGTTAGTTTGAATCAATGACTGCCCAAGCATCATTTGCTGATTTTTTTAAACTTGCTCCGGGGCTAATTGCGCTGGACAAGGAGCTGGATGCTGAAGGGTGCCCCGTTTCATACAGGAAATATTTTGCTGTTGATTGGCTAACACGTCGAGACTGGAGCGACGACAAAATTAGGCACGCGAAAGATACGATCTTTGATTTGGACTTAGATGTTCAGTCTGTGTGCAGTACTTGGTACAACAATGTGTATGGTCACGTCGTCTATCAGCCGCCGGCGTCTCGTTTCATGGCCATGGCCACTCCTGTGCCAGTATCAGTTACCTGGAGCCCTTTAGACAAAGAAGTAACTATTCGGGACTTGACTCTAATCCAATACGAATTAAAGGAATCTCTGTGCAAACTCCTGGACTCCGAAGGGGCCTTACTAAAAGGGCTTCAAAAATTCCAAAATTTGCCTATGGCCAGATGGGTGTGGCTGGCAATGGCGGACTACGACATATCGGTGGCTTCGTTTGAACTCACGCGTCCCGCATATCATTTGTCTCTTTGGCATTCCCTTCAGTCATTGGAAAAGCTATTGAAAGCCACTCTTATTGTCTGTAAGGAAGACAGCAAGTCACTGCGGAAGTATCTTCATAACATCCCAGAGCTTATTTCAGCCTTGGATAAGCAGGGAGTCTCGTTGTCAAGTAGGGGGACTCAACTGGCACATGACATCGCAAGTTTAGTGGGAGGGCCGGCAGTCAGGTATCTTGATGACTCGCTTGGTCGTAGTGAGAGGCTTGCGTTGGCCGATCGTGCAGTCCGAGCACACCATTTTCTGCTAGAGTTTTTCGCATCAGACGCTGAAAATATTGGAGAAATTTTAGCTGCCGATTCTACAGATTCAATCTTTGGGGTTAACTCAAAAGATACAGATCAGCAACTGCGGAGATTAGTCCACCTTGAGCACAAGACGATGTGTAGCCACTCCGCATACTCTAGGCCACCGTACGCATTACCGCTGCGGCGCGATGTTACTCATCCAGTGTCAAATACTGATGTTCGGAATTCCAGCTAACAAGGCGTTCGTTCAGACGCAAAATACGCTGCGCCTTTTTTGCGCCGCAGATTTTTAGTTTCTGTAGGATGCGATGAGTCCGCGAACCGCATCGGTCGCGGTTTTGGTTGATGCGGTTCGCAGACTCACCGGCATCCTACGCGAGATTTAGAGATATTGTAGGGCCTGTGTTGGCAGTTAGGGGTTCAGCATCTTTTGAAGCACGATTGGTGCAACCATTTTGACCACATTTAGACTCAACTCCACTCCGTGCTCTTTGGAATAGGATTTTATTTTTTCCCATACCGGTTTTGGTCGTATCTCATCTAGTAACTCATGGCCTGAAAAAGTCAAACGCAGGAGCTTGCAATCCGCGTTACCGTCATTTCTATATCGCACACTGCCTTCGGCCAGTCCTGCCTCTTTCAGCAGGATCATGTTGTAACAGACCAAATCGCGAGGATGGTCTTCTACTGCGCTAGGGTTAAGCGTTGTTGTAACGCTTCCTGCATCCTCCAATTCCAGCATGATTTCACGCATAACATCCCAGTCTCTACGCATTGATTTCTCCAACAGGGTTGGTTCGTATGATCACTTGTTCGGTGATTTCCGTCGGCGAGGGCGTTTTTGCTTTGGGGTGGGGGGCAGGAGTTCGGCGGTGAGGTGGTTGTAGAGGTCGAAGAGGTAGGCGACGCGGGCGGCGTCGGTGTCGAATTTGCGTTTGCCGTAGGCGGCGTCCACGGCGCGGTCGAGCGCCGTGTGGGCGGCGCGCAGTGCGGGCGGCATGGCGACGGGGTCGTAGAGGTCGGCGAGCGAGGCGTCCGGGAATTGGGCGCGTGCATCGAGAACGTCCTGGGCGGCCTGCTCCACCGCCTGCCGGCGTGTGTCGGTGGGCGAGTCCGGCCACGGGAAGTTGTTGTACACGATCTGGTTCGAATAGCGGTAGCGGCTTTCGAGCCGCCCCGCAACGTAGCGCACCCAGGCCATGTGCATCGCTGATGACAGTACACCGAAGTGATATTTACCGGCGTTGGGAATCAGCTTTAACAGATTGCTGCATACGACCGTCGGCGAGAACAAACCAACGGGGATGTATTCGCGCCGTTCCGAACTGACTTCGGGCACGACAAGGTAATCCGACGTAGGCATGTTTTCGACGTGGAAACGCGTAGGCGTGGCGGCAATCTTGCGGGTGGGTGCGCTTTTGCTGGCGAGGCGGAATTGCCGTACTGCTTCGACCCGCTGCATCGCCTTCGGCATGGCGCGCAGTTCCTGCGGTGCGCAATCGCCCAGCCACAACACCCATCGCTGGTAGTTGTAGAGAAATTCGTCGGCGCCGAGCCAAGGCCGGAAGTATTGTTCAGCGGCGGGTTCGACTGCTACGAAGGCGACCTTTTCTTCGTCGGTGAACAGATAGTTGCCGCCGTCGATGGGCTTGTTGCCGATGCCCATGCTGGGCACGTCGCAAAGCGGTGTGCTGCGGCGGTCGATGAGCACGTCGGGCGCATCCACGAGATAGGGATTGACGTTGGCAGCGGGCGTTTCGTGGGCGTCGCCGGCGATGTCGGCGTAGTCGAAGAGGGTTTTGCGTTCGGTGTCGAACAGTGCCCAGCCGACAATGACGCAGTGCACGGCGGCGACGCCGCGGGCCTTGTTGCGCCACTTGAAGGTGCGGTGGGCGAAGTGGATTTTGGCGCCGAGGCGGAACAGTTCGCTCCACAGCACGCCGACCTGTTCGCCCTGGCTGATGGAGTTGGTGGAAACGAAGGCGACCTTGACGCGCTCGCGTGGCGGCACACTACCGGGCACGGCGAGGTCGAGCAGTCGGTTGGCCTGTTCGTCGCCGCGCAGGTAATGGGCGGCTTTTATGTACCACGCGCAGACGTAATCAAGCAGGCCGTACGATTTGACGCGCCCGCATACGCGCTTCATGTCCTCGCGCTGTTCGGCGCTCATGTACTTGGCGCCGACGAAGGGCGGATTGCCGAGGATGTAGTCCACTTCTTCGGCGGAGACGACTTCGTTCCAGTCGAGCGCGAGCGCATTGCCGCAGCGGATGGTGGCGGCGTGGGTGAGCGGCAGGCGCCGGTAGTAGTGGCCGAATTCCTGCGACACGGCCATGTTCATCTGGTGGTCGGTGAGCCACATGGCGACCTGGGCGATTTGGGCCGGGAATTCTTCGTACTCAATGCCGTAGAACTGGTCCACGTTGAGGCGGATGAGTTGGGTCACGTCGGCGCTCTGCTGGCCGTGTTCGCGCTCGATGCGGAGCATTTCGCGCAGGATGTCGAGTTCGATGCGGCGCAGCTCGCGGTAGGCGATGACGAGGAAGTTGCCGCAACCGCAGGCCGGGTCGAGGAACTTGAGCCTGGCGAGTGTCTTTTGCAGTTCGAACAGGCGGTTCTTGCTGCGTTTGGCGCGGGCGAATTCGGCACGCAGTTCGTCGAGGAACAACGGGCCGATGAGTTTGAGGATGTTCTGCTCGCTGGTGTAGTGCGCGCCGATGTTGCGCCGCGCTTCGGGGTCCATGACGCTCTGGAACAGGGAGCCGAAGATGGCCGGGCTGATGGCGCTCCAGTCGAGCGCGCAGCAGTCGAGCAGCGTCGCGCGCATGCCGGAATCGAAGGCGGCAATGGGCAGCGGTTCTTCGAACAGTTTGCCGTTGACGTAGGGGAAGGCGGCGAGGCGTTCGTCGAGATGGCGCTGGCGTTGTTCGCTCGGCGTGTTCAATACCTGGAATAGGTCGGCCAGGCGCGCGCCGAGATCGCTGCCGTCCTCGGCGGTGGTGGTTTCGATGAGGTCGCGAAAGCAGCCGGGCGGATCGAAGATAGTGGTGTCTTCGGCAAAGACGCAGAACAGGAGGCGCACTAACAGCACTTCCAGTGGGCGGCCGGTGTAGCGGCTTGCCTTGAGCTGGTCGTGCAGACGGCCGAGGCGTTCGGCGGCCTTGACGTTGACCGGGTCTTCCTCGCGCACGGGGCGCGGCTCGTAGCCCGCGATGAAGGTGAACAGCTCGATGCGTTTGGGCAGGTCTTCGAGCGCGATCTCCCACTCCTTGCGCGCTTCGAGATCGTGGAGGCGGATGCGGGCGAAGTCGGAGACGATGATGTAGCGCGGCAGGTCGCGCTCAGGCAGGGTCTCGAAGTAGCCGGCGGCCTGGTGGTAGGCGGCATCGAGGTTCTTGCCGCGCGACTTGTGCTCGGCGATGAGTTTGCCGCGCCAGAACAGGTCGATGAAGCCGTAACCGCCGCTTGCGGAGGGTTTGGTTTTCTCCCAGTAGCGCTGCGCCGGTTTGACGAATTCCTCGAAGCTCGCAAGCCGACGACGGCTGACGCCGAAGACGTTGAAGAACTCGTTCCAGAAGGTCTGCGCTTCGCCGCGTTCCGATGACGCATCGGCCCACTCGCGCGAAAACTTCAACGCCCGGTCGCGAATCTCGTTCGGTGACAGCGGCATCCGCTACTCCTTGTTGTCGGCAACCCCGGCAAGCGGCCGAGTCGGCCTGTTTGCCAAAGCCATATTACATGCTGCATGCTTGACAGATAGATCTACTCGATCCAGAGAAAAGCAAATGCAGCAGAACCGACACCGCCGCTTCGCCTTTGCCCTGATGGCCTACGCGTTCATGGCGACGATGCTCGGCACCACGCTGCCGACGCCGCTGTATCCACTCTATCAGGCAC